>NZ_JBOZWP010000018.1:0-99810 GCF_050865035.1 Shewanella sp. GXUN23E
CAGGATGTGAAGGATCGTTTCCATCAGGAAATTTTTTAAAAGCCTCTTGAGCTTCATTCGATTGTCTGGGGTGTTTTGAGCGGCTGGTTATCCAACTGAAATCCAGCGCATGAAGCAATCGATACACATTGGCCAAACTGTAGACTGTAGTGGTCAACTAATTCCGGACAATAAATTAAGCCGATTTTTGACCTGAGCCGGTTCGACCCCATCAGGTGTTGGAGAGGTCATAGGCTGATGCGGCTTGCTGTTATATCGGAGCCTGGATGTGGTCGACGCATCTGCTGCATGTGTTGAAACTAAAGCATCCCGGTCATCCTGAGGTCGCTGCAGAGAGACGTCGATGGCGGAGCAACCGTTTGATTGGTGGAAGTAACAAAGAAGGCAGCACCACTAATCCGGCGCCCAGCCAGGTCAGACTATCCAACCATTCATCGAACCACAGCCAGCCGAAGAACACAATAAACAGCAAACCTGTGTATTCAGCAATGGCGATATCTGATGCCTGCGCTTTACGGTACGCCAGGACACACAGCCAATGATACAGTAATAAAAACACATTGCTTGCAAAGGCCACCCAAAGCATGGGCCAACTAAAGCCGGAGAAGCCGTTAATCAGCGACAGTGTCATGACCAAAGGAATGCCGAGCAGGTTGTACATCATCAACGGCATGATGGGATGCTCATCGCTGGATAGCTTTTTCAGCGCCAGTTGATTGATTGCAAAAGTCAGGGCGCTGAACAGTACGAGCAGGCCTGCTATGCTCATCTCTCCCGGACGCAGAATGATAAGAATCCCAATAAATCCCAGAGTTGCACACATCCATTGCCCAGGATTTATCTTTTCTTTCAAAAACAGATAGCCAAGCAGCATGATCATCAAAGGCGCCGAGTAGAACAGCGAGCTGACGGTGGCCAGTGGCAAAACCATCAGCCCCATCACCAGGCACAGCGCTCCCAGTACGCCGATATTTGCCCTGAACAGATGTACCTTTAGCCTTTGCGCTGCAGGTCTCCCCATCCATAACCACAGAGGGGTTAACATCAGCACAGACAGTATTTGCCGCAGCAGCAAAAAGTCAGCTGCACTGGTTTCTGCGGGCAGCCACTTGATTGAAACATCATAAAGGGCACTGAACAGATTGCCTGATATAAGTAGTATGAGTCCTACAAAGATATGATTTTGCATGAAATTGACCTTACAAGTCTGATGCAGTGGATGGTACGCTTGGGCAAACTTCAGTTGAAATGATGATTAGTCATCAATGATGAATTCAATTCATCTTAAGGCAGGGAGACACGGATGAGACGGTTGCCACCCTTGAGAGCATTACAGGTGTTTGAAGCTGCCGCACGGCTGCAGCACTTTTCCCGGGCCGGGGAAGAGTTGTGTATCAGTCAAAGTGCAGTTTCACATCAGATCAGGCAATTGGAAGATTATCTGGGAGTCAGTTTGTTTAACCGGCGTAACCGACAACTATCACTGACGTCAGCCGGTTATGCACTGGCGCAGGAAATGGAATCCAGTCTGAATCATCTGGCGCAGGTCTGTGCAGATATCAAAGGGGAAGAACATGCGGAAATTCGCCTGATACTATACAGCTCATTTGCAGTGAAATGGCTGATCCCAAGGCTTGCTGATTTTAAAAAGCAGTATCCACTCATCAAACTGCGGCTGGATATGTTGACCCATGATCCTCAAATCCACATTGAGCAGGCTGATCTTTATATCAGTAGCCTCAGTGGTGGCGTCGGATTCTGGCATCACACCTTACATGTCGAGCGGATGATCCCTGTCTGCAGTCCACATTATCTCAGTTGCTCCCATAGCCGCGCATTGGAGGCTTTCAGTGAATATACATTACTGGCGGTGGATGAGGGGGAATTGGGCGTGGACTGGCAGCGCTGGGGAGCTCAACATAACATGTCGTTGCCTGCAGCCAGTCAGGTGCAGATGTTCAGTCATGTATTGATGTCTGTTGAGGCCGCTGCCGCGGGATTAGGTATCGCGCTGGCATCTGACTTTATGGTGCAGGGGGATTTGTCCTCAGGCCGGTTGATTGCACTGGACTGGCCGGATCTACATACAGGCTTTCAATTCAATCTGTGCTGTAAACAGCGCAAGTTGGAGAATCCTGACATCAGATTATTTGTTGAGTGGTTGATTGCTAAGAGTCAGGAAAGCTAGCTTAAGGTTATTCAATATATTCAAAGACTTTGATGACTTTACGGACTCCTGCAGTATTGCGGGCGACATCCACGGCCAGATCAGCCTGATTTTTGGGGATGAGTCCCAGCAGAAAAACCTCGCCATTTTCAGTGATGACTTTCACTCTGGTGACATCCAGATTATCGGTACTGAGCATGCGGGATTTTACCTTGGTGGTGATCCAGGCGTCGTTAGAGCGGGTAGTAAATGAAGTAGGGTTGCCAATGCGGATCTGATTGAACAGCTTGCCACCCAGTTGCAGGTTCTTAACCGTATTAATGGCCTTGTCACGCAACATGGAATTGGGAGCCTGACCGATCAGCAGTGTATTTCCGTTCATCACTACCCCGGTGATGTTAGTTTGGTTCTGCAGATCTTCATGTTTTGATAACGCCGACGCGATTTCAAAATCAGCATTGGTATCGTCGAGCTGAGTGCGGAAACTGCGTTCATCATTCGCCATTACCGCACCGCCTACGGCGCCCACTGCCACGACTCCTGCACAGCCTGAGAGCAGTGACATTGCCAATAACAGTGGGATAACTCGTATCATGCCTGTTCGTCCTGTGGAAACAGTGTGCGGTCAATATTGTCACACAGACAGTGGATCACCAGCAGGTGTACTTCCTGGATACGGGCGGTCACATTGGATGGCACGCGGATTTCAACATCACCGCCACCCAGCAGACCGGCCATTGCGCCACCGTCTTTGCCGGTCAGGGCCACTATGGTCATATCCCGGCTCAACGCCGCTTCCATGGCTTTAATGACGTTACCTGAGTTACCACTGGTAGAAATGGCCAGCAGAATATCGCCAGGCTGACCCAGTGCCAGGATCTGCTTGGAGAAGATTTCGTCATAGCTATAGTCGTTGGCAATGGCGGTAATGGTGGAGGTATCCGTTGTCAGTGCGATAGCTGGCAATGGTGGACGTTCTACTTCAAAACGGTTCAGCAGTTCGGCAGAGAAGTGCTGCGCGTCACCGGCGCTGCCACCGTTGCCACAAGCCAGGATCTTATTGCCACCAAGCAGGCACTGAACCATCATTTCAGCGGCTTTGGCAATGGATTCAGGAAGCGCTTCAGCTGCATCTATCTTGGTTTGGATAGATTCAGTAAAGCTGTCTTTGATACGTTCTAACATGGATGAACCCTTAATCTCTATCGAGCGACTATGATGCCATAAACGGTATGCTGAGTTGAGGCATCATTTGTAAAATTCTTAAAGTACTGCAGATTATCTCAATCGAATCAAAAGATATTCTGTAGCCACTGAAGTTGGTTGCCTTCGATGGCGACCAGATCGAAGCGGCAGGGTGCCTGAATACGGTTGAGTTGCAGATAGTGGCTGGCGGCTTTATGCAAACGCTGTTGCTTTTTGCTTCCGACGGCATGCAGAGCGCCGCCAAAACCTGCAGATGAGCGGTATTTGACTTCCACAAATACCCAGAACTCCCGGTGACGCATTACCAAATCCAGTTCGCCAAAGGGGTAGCGGACATTGGATGCTACCCATTTCAGTCCCTGTTGTTGCAGGTATTCCCTGGCCTGTTGTTCCGCTATCTGTCCCTGATCCATCATGCTCCTGCGTTTATAGTGGCTTGAGTTTACCCCGTTGGTATTTGCCCCAGCTCAGATGGCGTTCTATGACTCCTTCAGGGGTGACGGAAAGCTCACCGCTGCGGCCCTGATACTGAAAACCCGGGAAGGCGTGCATCTGAGCCAGCCGGCCAACCAAATCGAGGGCGTCATAACCCATAATGTACAGACGTTTCTGGCTGTTACGCCAGGTAGGCCACAGGTTGGCGACTTCGGCGGTTTCTTCATTGGGTTGTATCAACCAGGGAATGTCGCTGAAGCTGATGTTGTTCAGTTCGATGGCGGTCTGGCTGGTGTCCTTATCCAAACGTCCCCGGCTGGAGGTGTACAGGGGTACCGGCTGGGCAAATACACTGAAACTGACGTCGATAAAGGGCTTGAGCAACGTCAGTTCGCCGGCATTGGCGATCATGTAAATCGCATCAATATCTCTGCGGGAGCGGAAGTCCCCCTGTAATTGATTACCGATCAGTTGTTTCATGCGGGCAATACGCTCTTCGGAATCCCTGACTCCCAATGCTGCCTTAACCGCTTCTCCCATTTTGTCGCCATTGGGATAGAAATGGACTTCGGCTTCTTTGTCAGTCAGTTGCATCCACTCCTGCTTGAATGCTTCTGCCATGCGTTGCCCGGTGGCATCGTTGCTGACCAGCAGCAGCGGCATTTTGACCCCATCCTGGAACAGGTGTTTGGCCGCGTCCGCTGCTTCCTGTGAGGGGGACAGCGCAAAAAAGTACTGGTTTTGCAGTTGGCTCAACTGGCTTGGCTGGTTGAGATAGAGCTGCGGCAGTGCGGTTGGCATCTGGTCTGATTGTGCCAGAAATGCCTGTAGTTTATTAACATTGTCCGGCAGCAGAGGACCGATGACAAACTCGGCGCCCTGCGACTGCGCGGTCTGATAGGCAGTCACTACATCCGTTGCTGTATCGTAAAAAGCGATTTCAACCTGAGGATCGCCTCCTGCCAGATAGCTGGAGAGTATTCCCTGTTTCACCGGATTGGCGATGTTGGCCCGGGCACCGGTCAGCGGCAGTAACACTGCGATTTTTTGAGGGCGATACGGTTTGGTGTTCAGCGCCTTTTCAAGATCAGTCGGCAGTTTCACTGCGCCCGGGTGAGAAGGATTTTGTTGTTGCCATTGGCCGAGGTAGCGGATCAGCTCATTGGGCGCCACAGCATAGTGCTTGGCCAGATAAGCCAGCTGCATCCATCCTGCAAATATACTGTTGCTATGGTCATCGGTAAATCTGGCAAGCTGTTCACTGCTCAGGGGCTGCAGCGCTTTCCAAATCGCATCGTTGATCTGGTTGCGTTCATGTGCGGGAACATAACGTTCCAGTGAACTAAGCTGACGAACCTGTTCAATAGGTTGTTGCAGCTCACCGTACAGTCTTGCTCTTAACTGATAGTATTCGCGCCACTGCCAGTCCTGCAGAGCCCATTGCGCAGGAAACACCAGTTCGGCCAGGGCATCTTCCGGTTTGCTCTGCATCTGCAGTGACTGCGCCTGCAAATAGCGTTTTTGAGCCTGAATCGCGACCTCAGTGTTAAGAGCGTCTTTCAAAGAATGCAGCAGTTTGTCTGCACTGCCGGTGTCGCCTTGCTTCAGGTATGCCCAGGCCGCCAGCAAAGTGTAGCTTTGCTGAGTCTGCAGGCTTTGATTTGGCTGAATTTTACTTAAATACCAAGCGGGAGTGTTGTCCGCTGATTCCAGTGAGACGACCTCTTCGGCCACCGGTGCGCTGGGCTGTGTGCTGGCGCAGCCGGCCATAATGACAGCAGAAACCACCAGGGGAATAAACTTTGTTGTCTTGATGCTTTTCAACACTTGGCTTCACTCTGATAAAATGCTGGCTGTAGTTTATACCAATCTGCATAAGAATGTGACTAGTTCCACCCACTCCTGGCGGGGACTGGTGTCACTTACTATCAGCCCATTTGGGCTGATAAATACTGAATACATAAAACCTGGGCCATTCGTTTGGCCCGGGTTTGACAGACTTCTGAGGTAACTATGACCCTGCCGGTCGCGCTTTATATTGTTCCAACGCCAATTGGCAATTTGCAGGATATGAGTCCGCGTGCCATTGAAGTGCTGGAGCAAGTCAGTTTGATCGCCTGTGAAGATACCCGTCACAGTGGCAAATTGCTGAAACACTTTGGTATCAGCACCCGTACAACGGCGCTGCATGATCACAATGAGCGAGCCCGGGCGCAGTGGATTGCAGAGCAACTGGCGGCGGGCCAGTCGGTCGCATTAATATCTGATGCCGGCACGCCGCTGATTTCTGACCCAGGCTATCATCTGGTCACCCATTTGCGCAGCGAAGGCTTTATGGTTATTCCATTGCCTGGGCCTTGTGCAGCCATTACCGCGTTGAGTGCATCCGGTTTGCCCTCGGATCGTTTCTCTTTTGAGGGCTTTTTGCCCTCGAAAGAAAAGGCCAGACTGGATAAGTTGACCGAGTTGAAAGAAGATCCTCACACGCTGATTTTCTATGAGTCACCTCATCGTATTGTTTACAGTTTGGAGGCGATTGCTCAGGTATTTGGTGAAGACAGGCAAATTGTAATGGCCCGTGAAGTCACCAAGACGTTCGAAACCTTTCTAACCGGCACCGCCGCAGAGGTACTGGCGAGAGTTAAAGCCGATGATAATCAGCAGAAAGGTGAAATTGTACTGATGTGCCATGGTTTTGCGGCTGCTGCAGATGATGAAGGTGTGCCGTCGGTAGCGATGGCAACACTGAAGTTGCTGAGCGCTGAGTTGCCGCTGAAGAAAGCCGCGGCCATTGCTGCACAAATCCACGATTTGAAGAAAAATGCCCTGTATAAAGCTGGCCTGGAGGCTGGCCTTTAAGCGTTTAATCCAGCAAAGCCAAAATTAGGTTGGTTTGCCCCAAGGGCTTGGGTATAATCGCCGCCGAGTTGGCCAGACAGTCGCCGCGTTCGCAAGAGCGGGGAGGAAAGTCCGGGCTCCATAGAGCAGGGTGCCAGGTAACGCCTGGGCGGCGTGAGCCGACGACCAGTGCAACAGAGAGTAGACCGCCAGCCTTCGGGCCGGTAAGGGTGAAAGGGTGCGGTAAGAGCGCACCGCGCGGCTGGTAACAGTTCGTGGCACGGTAAACTCCACCCGGAGCAAGATCAAATAGGGTTCCACTTCTTACCTCGGTAAGATAATGCGTGGCTCGCGTTGGAACCGGGTAGATCGCTCGAGCCTGTGAGTGATTGCAGGCCTAGATGAATGACTGTCCAAGACAGGACCCGGCTTATCGGCCAACTCGCTAAATTTATGAAAACCGCATTCCGCAAGGGATGCGGTTTTTTGTTTTTGTTATGTCGAGGAATTTGGTACACGCGCTGGTACAGCGAAGTCAAATTTCGCCGATAACAGGATATAACAAAGCCGCCCTTGGGCGGCTTAGTTATGCCCGATAAGAAAGGAAAAATCGGACTGAAAAGGAATTTCTGTTTGAGCCTCTGTTGGGCGTTACCTCAACGCTGACATTTCAACTCGGCCGAAAAACTGGCTGTTGCCGGAAAATCAGTAGGATGAGTCAACGCCCCGTCTTCAAGGCAAAAACATCGTTTCCTAACGTTAAAATATAGACGTGTTAGTGATGTGTGTCACGTATTTTGTCGTGAATCTCCCCTGCTGATGCGCCGTGCAGCCCTGCAGATCAGAAATGGCTGCGTATCAAAAAACGCCATTCCCAACTATCCAGCCCTGGCCCCCGGTTCAGTGGTACGCTGAAATCTATGTGGGCCACATTACCGTAGCTGGAGCGGGAAGAGTAAATTCTGGCTCCTATGCCGACGCTGGCCAGCGGGCCTGAAACATCGTTAAGCGCCTGATCGCCGCCAAACGCCTGCCCGGCATCGGCAAACATGGCCCAGCCCAGCTCTGCCAATTGATAAAGGTGGATATTGGGGTAATACCTGACTTCACTGGTGGCTTGCCACAGATAGTCTCCCCACTGGTAGGCGTCAGGATATCCGCGCATGCCCGAATCGTCACCCAGCGTGAGAGGTTCATCAATAAAGTTGTTTTTGCTGGCTGCCAGACGAATGCGGTTGTACAGCTTCCATTTATTGGAGATCCGATAAAACCACTCTCCTTGCAGCTGCAGATTATATTTGTCCGCCTGAGTGGTATTGAGCAGTGCATCCCCCCCGGCCTCAAGTAACCAAAGTGAATCGGTACTTTGAAATCCGCGGCTTGAACGCCAATTCAGATGAATACCTGGAGTGTTGCCTTCAATATCTCGGGTTTCAAGACCCAGTTTGACAAAGTGGTGCCAGCCCAGATTGATATCTTCATTGAAGTTGATCAGGCGAATATCGTGAAAAACGCCATGTTTGTCTTCAATGAATTCCCAGGCGATCCAGGGATACAGAAAATCTCTGTCTTTGGGCAGCTCAGTATCAGGAAACTTTTCCCAGGTTTCAAAGGATTGCTGATTCTGAGTGATACCAAACAGCAGGCGTTGACTGACGTGGCTATCCCAGCTGAGTAGAGTGCCATAGTGCAAATCGAAGTAATTGATTTGGTGTTCAAATCCGGCGACATCCTCACCGTTGCGTCGCAAAGTATCATCACGGGTATCTTTCAGCCAATCGATACTGTATTGATTGTTTCCATCCAGTGTGAAGAAGGGCTTAATGAAGAACAGGCGAGCGGCCTGACCATCGCTGTTATCATAGATATCGGCGCTGATGCGGGCGTGAGGCAACCAGTTGACCGGTGAGTCGACAGCAAGTTTGTAGCCGGTTCTGTCCTGAGTTGACTGATATTTCAGGCGGGTGCCAATACCCAGTCCCAACAGGTTGTCTTCCTTTAGCCCAACGGAGAATTTATTTTGTCCGCCACTGCGACTGAAGCTCAATGTCGGCAGCAGTGACCAGTTATCCCAGGTTTCGACAACGACCACATCTTCGTTGGTGGAGGGGGCCAACGGATCTTTTTCTGCCACAGTGATGCGGCTGTCTCTGAGATAGTGTTCGGCACGCAGAATACGCTGGGCTTCTGCCATTTCCTGCTCGCTGATAACATCCCCCTCTTTAAAACTGAGGTTGTTGCGCACGGTTTGTTCTTTGGTGTTGATGTGCAGGAAATTGGCCCAGTTGTGAAGGAAGAAAGTATCCTCTGCAGACTCGTCGAAAATCGGATGGCTGACCACCAGAATTTTACTGACAGTGACTGATTTTTCTTTATCCGGCAGTGGCTGGAGATCCTCCGCCCACACCAGAGAAGGTAATGCCAGCAATGCCAACGGGATTAACCTTGATGAGGCCATTTTCCCTCCCTGGGTCTTGTGCCAATGAATTGAATTATAGCTCAATTCTTAATCATCACAGTGTCATCAGGAAGTATGGAATGTCAATTGCAGGTCATAAAAATGCCTGCAATTGCTCGTTGAATTATGGGGCTGACGCGCGCGGATTAAAGCGTGGAACGTGGTGGTACCGCGACATTGGAGAAGATAAGACCGGCGACAAGTGACATGAAAATCAGGAATACCTGAGTACCGATTTGCACCTGATTTAACATCACTTCACCGGAGATGAGGGCGTTGAGTCCAATATAGGTTTTACTGCCGGGTACCAGAATCACGATCCCCTGCAGCAAGGCAATGCTGGCCGGCGCTTTTTGCCAGCGACTGTATAAGTTGGCATAGATACCTACGGCGAAGGCGCCAACGAAGATCCCCATGGATTCACCCAGATACAAGCCGCCAACCTGTGCAGACAGAAAGGCGATGATCCCGGCTGAAATTCCCCACAACGCATCTTTACTGCGGGCCTTGAACAGGATCACCAACGAGGCTGACAACAGGGGGACGCCCAACCAGCTTAACCAGCGCTCCAGCGGGACTGCCGGCGCAGGCGTGACCTCCCCAAACAGAGCGTGGCCTATCACCATCCCCAGCATGCCGCCGAAATAAAGCTTACACATCAGCATCATGGCATCCATGATGCGGGCTGTTCCCGACATCAGATCGCGGGCGGCAAGTTCTGCCAGCCCCAGGGTCAGGGCCAAGCCGGGAATAAAAATAATGATGGATGACAGAATCACCACGGGAATATTCAGCGTCGGGCAGATATGGGCGATGGCGCAGGCGCCGATGGCGCAAATGATGGCGGCCAGCGGCTCAAGCATTTCCGCCATGCGTTTGGATTTTTCCGCTGCCAGCACCAGAAAATACACGGGAAAGCCGAGCATGCCTGACCAGAATACATCCTGCCAGCTGGTGCCCATCAGCATGGCGAAGGCAGCAGGACTGAGCACAAAAGACAGTCCGGTCAGCAGGCGTCCATATGGTGCTGGTTTTTCGGCAATTTCTTTGAGTCGGTCGATGGCATCATCCAGTGTACGTTCACCTTCCAACAACTGATTCACCAGTTCATCGGTACGGGCCAATGAGCCCAGATCCAGTTCCCCCGGATTGACCCTGGCCATGTGGTTGTATTCCTGATCTGCATCGTGCTGCAACACAAAGGTCATGGTGGTGGGAGTGATCAGGAAATAACCCTCAATCCCCAACTTGAGCGCGACCCGTCTGAGATGGGTTTCGAGGCGATAGGCGGGAGTGCCGAATTTATGCAGCGCTTTGCCTAACTGGATGATGAATTTACGCTTTTTTAGGAATTCCTGAGTATCCAATCGGATTGCGTCCCTGTCGCCTGGAGTTGTGAAACCGGAAGGTGGCGCATTCTAACCCAATCTTACGGTGCGGTTAATGATGATGCGCAAATTAAATCATTTGGTTGCAATTATTGTTGTAACGCTGAATGTTGATGATGAGATCTAATTTGGAGAGAGGGCGATGACACTAGTTATTACAGCAATAGTTGCTTCGCTGACAGCACTTATGGCGATCTATTTTTCCTGGCGGGTAATCAAAGTGCGGCGGGCGGTCCGTATTGGTCTGGGCACTGATGGCAACAAGGCATTACAGATAGCAGATCGGGTACATGGCAATTTGCTGGAAAATGCGCCTGTCACTTTGCTGTTGATGTTACTGGCTGAATTGGCCGGATTGCCCATGCCGTATTTGGTGTTGCTGGGAATGCTGTGGTTGTTGGCCAGAGTGATGCACGCGGTGGGACTGATCCGTGGCGAGGGGGGCTATCATCCCGGGCGATTCTGGGGTGTGCTGTTGACCTGGGGAGTCATCATTTGTCTGGCGCTGGTCAATTTGGCGTTGGCCGTCGCGCAGTTAGTCGGTTGATAATTATTCGCCTAAGCTTCTGCTGACTGGTATACTCCGGCCCCTTTATATGCTCCGTCAGGCCTTGTTCTGCGGGCATTGGCAGCGTGCCAGAGTATCGTTCATTATGCTCTGGCGGTTCGCTTCCGGGTAACAGTTCAACGGGTTAGCAGTCCACAGGGTTTACAGTCATGCAGGTTGAGTCGACGCTATTTACATATCCCAAATATTGGGCGGAGTGCTATGGTACTGCGCCTTTTTTACCCATGTCCCGCAAAGAGATGGACAAACTGGGATGGGACAGTTGTGACATCATTATTGTCACCGGCGATGCCTATGTGGATCACCCCAGTTTTGGCATGGCGGTGATTGGCCGCATGCTGGAGGCTCAGGGCTTCCGGGTGGGGATTATTTCCCAGCCGGATTGGTCCAGCAAAGAAGATTTTATGAAGCTGGGTAAACCCAATCTGTTTTTTGGGGTGACGGCCGGCAACATGGATTCGATGATCAACCGTTATACGGCAGATCGTAAACTGCGCCATGACGATGCCTATACCCCGGACAATGAAGGTGGCAAACGTCCCGATCGGGCTGTGACGGTGTACACCCAGCGCTGCAAAGAGGCCTTCAAAGAGGTGCCTGTCATCATAGGCGGCATTGAGGCCAGCCTGCGACGTCTGGCTCACTATGATTATTGGTCCGACAAAGTGCGCCGCAGCGTTATCTTTGACGCCAAGGCCGATATTCTGATCTACGGCAATGCCGAGCGGCCGCTGGTGGAGGTGGCACATCGTCTGGCAGGCGGCGAATCGGCGGCGCAGCTGACCGATATTCGCGGCACGGCGGTTATTGTCAAACAGCCTCTACCTGAGTGGCGCGGTATGGATTCCCGCAAGCTGGATCAGTTGCACAAAATCGATCCTATTCCCAATCCGTATGGTGCGGATGATGTGGGCTGTCAGAATCTGTCCGGTCCCAGCGATGTCAAAATCTTTGATAATGATGCACCCAAACCCATCAGTGTGCAGCCGCCCAAACCCAAGCCCTGGGAGAAGTGCTATGTGATGCTGCCTGCCTATGAAAAGGTGGCGGAAGACAGGTATCTTTACGCCCACGCTTCAAGGGTGATGCATCAGGAAACCAACCCCGGCTGCGCCCGCGCTCTGTATCAGGCTAATGGTGATCGGGCGGTGTGGGTCAACCCACCTGCCTGGCCGCTGAATATGGATGAGATGGATGCGGTATTTGATCTGCCGTATCAGCGTATTCCGCACCCGGCTTATGGTAAGGCAAAGATCCCCGCCTACGACATGATCAAGACCTCCATCAACATCATGCGCGGCTGCTTTGGTGGCTGCTCCTTCTGCTCTATTACGGAGCATGAAGGGCGTATTATCCAGAGTCGCTCGCAGGATTCGATCATCCGGGAAATCAAAGAGATTCAGGATAAGGTGCCGGGCTTTACCGGAGTGATCTCGGATCTTGGCGGCCCCACTGCCAACATGTATCGCCTTGGTTGCAGCAGTGAAAAGGCGGAGAAGACCTGTCGCCGTCTGTCCTGTGTGTATCCGTCCATCTGTGGTCATTTGAACACAGATCATAAGCACACCATTGATTTATACCGCGCCGCCCGGGATGTGCCGGGGATCAAGAAGGTGCTTATCGCTTCCGGTGTACGTTATGACCTGGCGATTGAAGATCCCCGTTATGTGCGCGAGCTGGCCAAGTACCATGTGGGTGGCTACCTGAAGATTGCGCCTGAGCATACCGAGGAAGGGCCGCTGTCGAAGATGCTCAAACCCGGCATGGGCACCTATGACAAATTCAAAGAGCTGTTCGACCGCTATTCCAAAGAGGCGGGCAAGCAGCAGTATCTGATCCCTTACTTCATTGCGGCCCATCCGGGCACCACGGATGAAGATATGGTGAACCTGGCGCTGTGGCTAAAAGGCAACCGCTTTAAACTGGATCAGGTGCAGAACTTCTATCCATCGCCCATGGCCAATGCCACGGCTATGTATCACACCGAGCTGAACTCGCTGAAAAACGTCAAACACAACAGTGAGCAGGTGAGCGTACCCAAGAAGGGGCGTCAGCGCCGGTTGCACAAGGCGTTGCTGCGCTATCATGACAGTGCCGGCTGGCCGCTGATCCGCGAGGCGCTGGAAGCCATGGGTAAACAGTATCTCATTGGTCATGGTCCTGAATGTCTGGTGCCGCCTGAGGGGCGGAATGATGGCAAAGGTTGGGGACAGAAAACTCAGGCAGCCAAGCCAGCCGGTAAAGGGCAGAAAGCGGCGACCCGTTTCAGCGACAATCAGCATGATCCGCGCAAACCTTCGGCCCGTCAGGAAAGTCGTGGGAAACCCAGGGGCAGCTCCAGTCCTGCCGATGGTAAACGTTCACCCAGACCGGGCGCCAAACCTGTGTTTGGTAAGCGCCCGGCCGGCAAGAAGTAAACCGATATTCTGCCAATCCACACTCTGTAGATGAAGGGTACGAATCAGCGCCGCTTATGCGGCGCTGCTGTTTTCTGCGGCAACGCACTTCATCCGGCTGTGGGAATTGGGGTATATTCGGACTATGAACAGAAGGAGCAGCTATGTCTGAGGATGCATTCACAGAGCAGGGGTTCTGGCGCAAGTTGACGGACTACGCCCGCAGTGCCGGTCGCGAAGTCGTGGAAAAAGCGCTGTGGCTCTACTATGCAGCTCAGCGACCCGATACTCCAAAGTGGGCCCGGGCAGTGATTTACGGTGCGCTTGGCTATTTTATTATGCCACTGGATGCCATTCCTGATTTGACGCCCATGATGGGTTTTACTGATGATCTCGGGGCCTTGGCGGCCGCTATCGGCATGGTGAGCTTGTTTATTGATGAGCAGGTCAAAGCCAAGTCAGCCCAGACCATGACCCGCTGGTTTGGGGATTAACCCGTCCAGCAGGTATGACGGCCATTCAGTTGGCTGCGTCGTTTAAATTGTTTTGGTTTTGCCGCATGCTCCACGCTGACTGCAATATCTCTGACAATAACATTGCCAAACTCATTGGCAGGCAAGGAAGTACAACAATAATGAAAACACGCCTCTATACCCTGGCCCTATGTGGTCTGTCATTGCCGGCTTTGGCCGACCCCGCAAACGTTCAGAATCAGTTTTTTGATAATCTCAGTGCGCTTTGTGGACAGGCATTTGAAGGCAGGGTGACCGCCGGCAATGAAGCCGACAGCAATTTCTCAAGCCAACGTTTGGTGATGCATATTCGCGAGTGTAACGATATGCAGCTCAAGATCCCGTTTCATGTCGGCGAAGACAGATCCCGGACCTGGGTGATTACCCGTACCGACACAGGCTTGTTACTCAAGCATGACCACCGCCATCAGGATGGCAGTGAAGATAAAGTTTCCATGTATGGTGGTCATACGGCTGCGGCCGGGACGGCCAACGAACAGTCGTTTCCGGTGGATGAATTCTCCATTGATAATTTCAAACAGAATGGTTTGGGCCAGTCGGTGACCAATGTGTGGCATCTGTATCTGTATCCGGCGTCTTTCAGCTACCGATTGACCCGGGAAAACCGGGATTTCAGGGTTGACTTTGATCTGAGCAAGCCGGTTGCGTTGCCACCGGCGCCCTGGGGCGATGAGTAATCTCAGTTGCATATCATAAAAAACAGCCCGGCATTGCCGGGCTGTTTTTTATCTGTATCTGCCTGACGGGTTAGCCGCGTTTCCCTTCGCTGAGGATTTCCTGCAGGTAGCTCAATTCCTCTGAATCCAGCAACTGACGGGTTGAAGAGCTTGAATAACTCTGTGATTGCCGTTCCAGAGTGCCGCGCAGGTAAGCCGCCCGGGTAATCTGCTTGAGACCAAAAATCGCCAGTCCGTAAACCGTCAACAACAACAGCAATCTTGGCAGTGCCTTTTCCAGCGGAGACAGTTCGCCACCCAGATAAAAGGGCAGGATCAGCAAAAACATGCGAATGATCCAGTTGCCAAGCATGGCAATGGTCAGTGCCAGCAGCCAGCGGAATTTAATGTCTTTAAGGCTGTCGGCATGGGCCCGGTATCCACGGCCTTTGTACTTCTGCAGCAGTTTTATCAACAACACAAAGTAGATGCAGGTCTGGATGCTCAACAGGGCCGGCAACAGAGTGCCAACTATGCCCAGATGTTCCAGCCGCCCCATGTTGTCAAACGCCAGTTGCCAGCCGGCGGAAGCGCGGTACCAGCCCCAGGTTACCGAGACAAAAGCGACCAGCCACATCAGCAATGCCGGCACATAATGGGGAGAATATCGAACATCAATATTTTCCCGGGCCAGTCCACGCTTGCAGTAGAGATACAGCATGGGCATCAACAGGAAATAGACGGGGATAATCAGGACAAATAACAGGTGCAGGGGCGCAGGACTGTTTTGATAATTGATGAGGCCGGTGAAGAAATACAGCGACAGCAGTGCAAAAATCCCTGCCAGCAGTTTATGGTTGTCCTGACTTTCCTGATAGACGTAACGGATGTACAGACTCAACAGCAGGCAGTGAATACCACCTAACAGTGAAAGCCACCAATAGGCTTCAAGAAAAAACTGTCCCAATCCGTTCATATTCTTACCTCGCAAGCAATTGTACTCGCAAGGAGGTAGGGCTTAAACCGACTTTGCTAAAAAAGCTGATGGCGGTACGTATAAATTCTGTTCAATCTTTGGTTTGGCGGGTTTTCTCTGCCGCCAATTGTCGCTGGTGGCGATTGGATTTGTCTTTAGGTGGCCTACCTACATCGGGGCGGCAACGTTCATGGATAAGATGGCGAATGGCAATAACCGGATGTCGGAAGATCATTCTCGGTCCGGCATAACCCATGATGGTCTTTGCCAGTGCTTTTTCGGTGGGTTTGTAGCAATGTACCGGGCAGCGGCTGCAGGTAGGTTTATCCTCGCCATAGGGGCAGCGATCCAGACGCATTCCGGCGTACTGTAAAAAGGCTGCACATTCGGCGCAGGGCATGCTGCCCTGATGATGGTCTTTGCAATACAGATTCACCATGATCGCCAGAGTGTCATATTCCCGCTGCAACACCGGGCCGAGTTTAAATGCATTTGTCATAGTGTCTGTCCTGAAAAACCATAATTCATCTTAAGCCGCAGCCGGTAGTCGGGCAAAAACCTTGGTCGATTTCTTGAAGCTGCGCACGGTATGCATGTTTTGGCGCCTCTGTATGGCGTCGGATTGCTGTATTGAAGGTTAAATTAGGCTGAAAATCCGTCATTTGGGTTGATCTTGGGCGAGAGAATCCCTTAATAATAACGCTGATAAGTTGTTCACTGACCCTGCCATAAATCGAATCCCGTTTGACTGAAAACGGAGTTAAGGTGAAGACATGATTAAGTTTCTTGCAATCATAGTGCTGGTCGCCATCGGCGTATTTCTTTACATGAGAGCGCAGCGTCTGGCAAAGGAAGAGCTGATGCATTCCGAGTTGAAGCGGGAGCGGCACGCCGCTTCAGCCTCTGACAGCATCAGCGGGGCAGACACAGTGTCATCTGATAAGGTTGGTGAGTCCGCTGTTGTCGAGACGGCGGCCAAGCCACAATCTCTGCCAGAGCCAGAGCCAGAGCCAGAGCCAGAGCCAGAGCCAGAGCCAGAGCCAGAGCCAGAGCCAGAGCCAGAGCCAGAGCCAGAGCCAGTATCAGAAGTGGATGAGGCTGATGACCTTCCTGCCATGCCGTTGCCCGTGCCATCAGCGTTCAGTGCCGATGACATCACTGATTATCTGGGACATGCCAATTCTGCCCAGGGATATCAACTGCTGCTGGGACTGCTAAACCAGTGCTACCGTCAGCGTAAACAGCCGGATATGCTGGTATGGGGAGCTAGGTTGCTGCCCAGATTCAATAAGGAAGTCGCCGCGCTCAAACAACAGGACAAGTCTACGCTGCAGGGCGTGGGTCATATGCAGTTGTCGACTTTACTGGCAGACTCAGGGCACTACAGTGAGGCGATTGCTGTGTGCGAGGATGCGCAGGCGCTGGGGCTTGAAGATGGCACGGTGACCGGATTTGCAGGACGTCTGACCCGTATCCGCCGGGCACAGGTTAAAGCAGGATAAATATCATGGTTATTTCCCGGTGATTGCCTGTGTACAATGAAAGCGAGCCGATGGCTCGCTTTTTTAATGGGGGGCTTTCAAGTGAAAACAGCATTGTTATTGGTTGCCGGGGCACTGGCACTGGGTGGCTGCACTCAGGGTGGGAAATGGAGTCTGATTTATCAGCCGGATATTCAGCCAGGTGAAGACTTTATTCAGGTGGAGTCGCTCAAAATGGATGCCATCAGCGGCTATTATGGCACTCTGGAGCAATGCCGTCTTAAAGGCGAGGGCATGCGCCGGTTGGCGGGTGATAAAGGGGACTATATTTGTGGCTTTGAGTGTCAGACTGACGAGCAGGGCATGCTGCATTGTCAGGATTTGAGCCGCTGAACCACCAGGCAAAGGAGTGCTTATGGAACTGAGACAGGCGTTTGCGACTCATCTGCCATGGGCTTTATCACAGGTTGAGCCTCAGGGGCTGGAGAATCCCCGCTGGCTGCTGTGGAGTCAGGATGCGGCAGAGATGCTGTCGCTGGTGGGGCCGGATGCCAATGCGCTGGCAGTTTTCTCCGCCAACGCCAGAATGGCCGGTGCCAGTTACCATGCGCAGGTTTACGCCGGACATCAGTTCGGCGGCTATTCCCCCAGGCTGGGGGATGGCCGGGCGATGATCCTCGGTGAAGCGAGGGACATTGATGGTCAATACTGGGATATTGCACTTAAAGGCGCCGGTAAAACCCCTTATTCCCGTCATGGTGATGGAAGGGCGGTATTGCGCTCTGCGGTGCGGGAGTTTCTGGTTTCAGAGGCCCTGTTTCATCTTGGGGTGCCGTCCACCCGTGCTCTGGCGGTGGTGGGCTCTGAGACTCAGGTCTGGCGAGAGTCGCTGGAGACTGCCGCCATTACGGTCAGGCTGGCGCGCAGTCATATCCGCTTCGGTCATTTTGAATATGTTACCCATGGTGAACGGGATCCGGAGCGCCTGCGGCAGCTGGTGGACTTTACGATTAACCAGCATTTCCCGCATCTGAGCTGCGATACAGCCGGTTACGCCGCCTGGTTTGCCGAAGTGGTACAGCGCACAGCTGTGATGATCGCCCACTGGCAGGCCGCCGGTTTTGCCCACGGGGTGATGAATACTGACAACATGTCGATTCTGGGAGACAGTTTCGATTTTGGTCCTTTCTCGTTCCTGGACACCTACCGGGAAAATTTCATCTGCAACCACTCTGATCCCGAGGGGCGTTATGCCTTTGACCGCCAGCCAGGTATTGCGCTGTGGAACTTACAGCGGCTGGCACAGGCGTTATCACCTTTGATTTCATCGGATGCTCTGATCGCAGGGCTGGACGGTTATCAGCATGCGCTGGTGCAGCACTACCTTATCCTGATGCGACAGAAGATAGGATTGCCTGCTGGTCAGGCGGCAGAGGATTTACAAATTGTCAGCGGGCTGATGAGCCTGTTTGAGAAAAATGCGCTGGATTACACCAACAGCATGCGGATGTTTGCGCAATGGCGGCCGGGTGAAAGCCATTTTGCCCTGAGAGATGAGTGCCTTGACAGTGCGGCATTTGATGCCTGGTTTCAGGCCTATGAAAAGCGGCTTGGCCGGGTTGCTGATGCTGAACTCTGGCGGCGGCAGCGACAGGCCGCCAATCCCAGGTATATTTTACGTAACTATCTGGCGCAGGAGGCGATTGACGCTGCGCAGCAAGGTGATAATCAGCCTTTGAATACCCTGTATCAGCTGCTGCGCAATCCATTTGACGAGCAACCGGATATGGCGCAGTATGCCCGCCGTCCTCCCCGTTGGGGGGAGGGACTCATTTGTTCCTGCAGCAGTTGACCCTTTTCGCGTCAGCGGGCTGAACATGCATTTACAGGAGAGGCTTTTGCAATCGATTGTGATTCACGGATATGAGCTGGATCCGGCACATCTGAGCCTGCAGATCCGCGCGATAATCGACTTTGAGCAGTTTGACCGCTTTGCCTTGCCGCTGCTCGGGGCACTGGATTGCAGTGTGCTTGAAAAACAGTGGGGTGCCGATCGGCACCAATGGCTGCTCGATTTTGAAGGCTGCAGGCTGTGGCTGCACTACGAATTTTATGGCGATATTTGCTGGCTGAGCGTGGAGCGCCCGGAGGAATTTGAGGTGCTGGAATACCTGAGTCGACTGCTGCCCTTATCCCCTGAACATGGGAGACATCAAGATGCATGAATCCAAATGCGCCGTTGATTACCACGGACTGACACCGGATGTGATCCTGAGCGGTATCGAGAGCCTGGGGATCTATCCGGAAACCGGTCTGTTGGCACTTAACAGCTATGAAAACCGGGTGTACCAGTTTCGCTGTGATCGTGGCCATCGCTACGTGGTGAAGTTCTATCGACCGGGTCGCTGGAGCGATGCGCAAATTCTGGAAGAGCATGAGTTCACGCTGGAATTGGCAGATCAGGAAGTGCCGGTGGCCGCACCGCTTGAGCTTGAAGGCAGGACTCTGCACTGGTTCGGGGGCTATCGTTTTGCACTGTTTCCTTCAGTTGGCGGGCGTCAGTTTGAGGTCGATAATTTCGAACATTTGGAACAGATTGGTCGTTTTATCGGTCGTATTCACCAGTTGGGAAGCGCTCATCGGTTTGCCCACCGAGTGACGCTGTCGCCGGATATCTGGTGTCATGCAGCCATCTCATCACTGGCCACAAATGGCCACGTGCCGGTACATCTGGAGGCTGACTTTTTTGATGCCGCCAAACGACTGGCTGATGCGGTTGATAGACACTGGCAGCGCCATGCGGCGTCGGCTATCCGGCTGCATGGCGACCTGCATCCGGGCAATATTCTGTGGACCCCTGATGGTCCGGGATTTGTTGACCTGGACGATGCCTGCATGGGGCCTGCAGTGCAGGACATCTGGATGATGCTGTCAGGCGATCGTCAGACCCGGTTGCTGCAGTTGGATATTTTGCTGGAAGGTTATCAGGAGTTTTGCGATTTTAATCCGGCGCAACTGGCATTGATCGAACCTTTGCGGGCGATGCGGATGCTGTATCACTGCGCCTGGATCAGCCGTCGCTGGGATGATCCGGCGTTTCCCCGTTATTTCCCGTGGTTTGCGGAAGACGGATACTGGCGTCAGCAAATAGCTGCGCTGCAGGAGCAGTTGCAAATGCTGGATGAGGCGCCACTCAGTCTGCAACCATTCTGAGTGGTGGGGCTGGCGGGCATAAAAATCAGCCGGTTGGTGAACTTTTTCTGCTCACTACACTCAAAAAAACAATTGTGTTAGTCTGCCGACAAGCTGTCAGGTATGAGTTGGCAGACACATTGAAATAGGGAAAACAGATGAAAAAAACAATGTTGCTGGTTGCCGCGTTGCTGATGGCACCACTGATGGCCAATGCCGCCGATTTTAAAGAAGGGGTTCATTACAAGGTGATTAATCCAGGACCTGGCAGTGCCAAGCCTGAAATCACTGAGTTTTTCTCCTTTTACTGTGGTCACTGCTTTAACTTCCAGAAAACCGTAGTGCCTACCATCAAGCAAACTCTGCCTGAGGGTGTAACATTCGATCAGGCTCATGTGGAGTTTATCGGTGGTCCTATGGGCGAGCAGATGTCCCGTGCTTACGCCATTGCCAAGCAGCTGGGTGTATTGGACAAGGTTGAGCCCGCACTGTTTTCTGCCATTCATGAAAAGCGTCAGCGTTTCACCAGTGCTGATGATATCCGTGATGTGTTTATCGCCAATGGCGTATCAGGCAAGGACTTCGATGCCGCAGCCAATTCATTCATGGTGAATTCACAGGTTGCCAAGATGCGCAAAGATACCAAAAACGCTGGTATTCAGGGTGTTCCTTCGCTGATCGTAAATGACAAATATCTGGTAATGACCGATAACATCAAGAGCTATCAGGACATGCTGGACATCGCTTACTATCTGGCGCAAAACAAGCCATAAGCGAGTTGGCTGGCTATTGAAAGGCACCCGGGTGGTGCCTTTTTTGTTGTGCCTGAGCCGTTAAGCAGACGAAAAAAAACCGCATTTCCTGGTCGCAAGAAATGCGGTTAGGTTGAGCCAGAAGGCTCAGTTTTACCCTGAGTAACATCCGTAACCTAACAGAGCGTCAAAGTTTTGACAAGCCTGCTTGTGATAACATTGATTTAACTTAATCTTCTTCTGCTAGTATATTTATCAATCAATTACGCGGGTGGAATGATTTGTTTACGGGAATAGTTAGCCTGCAATGAAACTTGTTGACCTGACATAAGGTCAAAAGTATGTAAACTTTGCGCCGGCTCCGGGTCGCTTGTGGTGAGTGACTAGCGGGGGACAGACCATAACAACAACGGATCCACCAGATTGAGTCGCGGTGGTCTGAATAAGGAGGTCATGTGAGGGTTTTTCCGGTATATGCACCAAAACTGATCGTTAAACACGCCCGCATTGTTCTCAATGGGGTCATTTGGGTGAAAGACCTGGGCAGACTTGAATTTGAGAAGGGCCGCTTTTTGTTGCCGCGCAAAAGCGATCCTGAAGTAAAGCAGGCTGTCAGTGAGTTAAACCAGATGATCAACCAGCAGCTGGAGGCCGCCAAAAGCGCCTGATCATTCTGCCTCGCCTCATGATTCCGGCCCCAAATCAGTATTGAGGCCGCGAATACACAAGAAATCTTAATCGACTTCGTTGTTCAGCAGGCCAACCAGACCGGTGACCTTTTCATTCCAGCTGTTCAATTCCTGCTGCAGCTGCTCGTTGTGCTGTTGCAATTGAACATTTTTTTGCTTTTCTTCTTCCAACTCCATTTTCTGAAGTTCGATAGTTTCCAGTGCCGCCTGGATTTTGGTTTCCAGTTTGGACAGTAATTCAAGGCTCATGGGAGTCCTTCCTGTATTGAGGATGCGTTGATAGGATTCTGATTCTAGCAGTGCGCGGGGCCAGAGGAATAGCGCTGTCAGTCAAGTGGCCAAATTTCACTCATTAATTGGATGATGTTTAAAGTTTTTTAGCATTTTGTGGTTAAGCGGGGAGTAAAAACAGTGATACTCTCTGGCAGATTCTGCCAGGTGGAGGCATTTGCCGTCTTTGCCGGATTGCCGAACGTTTTTAATGGACACTGCATGTGGATGGGGACAAGTATCAATGGATGCAACCTGGCTGGCCTTTTTACCGCTACTTCTGACTCTGGTGCTGGCACTGGTATTTCGTCAGACTTTGTTGGCCCTTGGTGCCGGTATTGTTGCCGGAGCTTTGGTATTCAGTGGTTTTGAGCCGCTCAGGGCTTTGTCTTATCTTGGCGACATTGCCACCCGTCAACTCTATCGTGATGGCCAATGGCAGGGCTGGCATCTGGACGTGCTGGCAGCTATGGTCTTGCTCGGGGTGATGACCCAGCTGTTTGCTCGTGGCGGTGCGGTCACTGCGTTCGGCGACTGGCTGTATCAGCGGATCCACACCCGGCGTCAGGCCCGGCTTGGCGTTATACTGCTGGGCTGGCTGGTGTTTATTGATGGTATCTTCAGTTGCCTGGCGGTCGGCCATGTTTGTCAGCCCCTGAGTGATCGCTATCGGATCCGTCGCGAACAATTGGCCTATTTTGTTGATTCCAATGCCTCTCCGCTATGCGCCCTGTTGCCATTTTCCAGCTGGGGACCTTATCTGATTGCGCTGTTGGCCGGGATCAGCTTCTTACCCATATCTCCGTTGAGCGCCTTTCTGGAGTTGGCGCAGATGAACTTCTATGCGGTGCTGACTATTGCTGTGTCGCTGTATGTGGCATGGCGAGGCTTTGGCTTTGGGCCTGCTCTGACTCCTGATACCCGCAATGATGCCATAACCCGCGGTAATCCCTGGCTGTTGCTGTTGCCGATGCTGACATTGCTGCTGGCTTCTGTGGGATTGACGTTATGGTCAGGGGCGGGCAAGGCTGATGGCAATGGCGTGATGGCCTGGCTGGCGGCAGCGGATATCGGAGAGGCGATGCGCAATGCGGCATTGCTGGCGGTTGCTGTCAGTGTGCTGATGATGTTGCGGGCTGGTCGTGGCGGACTGGCTTTGCTTGGTGATCTGCTGCACGGTGTTCGCAGCATGGGATTTGCCATCGGCATTTTACTGTGTACCTGGATGATAGGTTCGGTTATCAAGGATTTGAATATTGCCGGGATGCTGGCTCAGTGGGCGGGACATTACCTCAATCCGTCCCTGCTGGTGGCGGGGATGTTTCTGCTGTGCGCCATGATGGCGTTTACCACAGGCTCCAGCTGGGGGACTTTTGCCATCATGATCCCCATCGGCGCTCAGATAGCCGCCCAGGTCGCACCAGAATTGTTGCTGCCGGCACTCAGTGCGGTATTGGCCGGTTCAGTATTTGGCGATCACTGCTCGCCAATTTCAGACACCAGTGTGCTGAGTGCCACCTCCAGCGGCTGTGAGCCCAGAGCCCACGTGCTGACCCAGTTGCCTTTTGCGCTGGCGGTGGCGTTCAGTGCCATGGTTGGATTTCAAATGCTGAATCTTGGACTTGGCAAAGGCGCCAGCTGGTTGGTTGCGCTGGTGGTAACTGTGTTGCTGTTGACTGTGCTTGAACGCCACTTTGTCAACCGTGATGGCCTGGCAGAGTGAACCAGGCGCAGACGGTTATCAAGCCGCAGATTATTGAGCTGTTGAGATAATCACGCGACCGAAATCAGCGCCTTCCAGAGTTGGGGTGATGGCCAGAATCTGATCCAGGCGGATTGAGCGGGTCTGTACCGGCGTCTCAATCACCAGCCATTCGCTTTTATCGGCCCGGGACTCGGTCGTGATGGCTTTGCCGTTGACCCGCTCCCCACCGCGTAATTCCAGTAGCAGTGGATAACCGCGGATGCAGGCCAGTTCCAGATAATCATATCTTGCACAGGCGATGGGTTGATAAGCTTGCATAATCCCTCCTGTTTCTTTTCTTTAAGCTAGCCTGATGGTGCATTCAGTACAAGGGGGGGAAAGCTTCCGTTTGTTCTTGCGTGTCTGCCCGGCAACTCAATAACCTGACTTCAGCGCCCAAGCCCGGGGCGGATACCCCCGGGCAAACCAGCGTTTTTCTGACGGCGCGAAAGCTCTTGGCTGTTGTCCGGGTCTGTATCTTCACCCGCTACTTGCGTGTCAGAGCAGAAATGAAAGGTGTTATCCGGCTTACGATATGTGGATTGATATTTGTCACGGGGATGGCTCATGGCGCAGGGCAGCGCTATGTCAGCAGTCAATTTGCGCCTTTGATGATTGAACTGTTTACCTCCCAGGGATGCAGCAGTTGTCCGCCGGCAGACGAATGGCTGGCGAAATTGCAGCAGCACCCGCAGCTGTGGCAACGCGTGTTCCCGCTGGCCTTTCACGTGACTTACTGGAATGACTTGGGGTGGCCGGACACCTGGTCTAAGGCGTCATTTTCCAATCGTCAGTACGCGCACTTTCGTCAGGGGCTTGGCAGTCAGGTTTACACCCCGCAGTTATTTGCCAATGGGGAAGAGCTGCGTCGCTGGAGCCTGCTTGGCTGGTCTTTGATGTCGCTTCCGGCACTGCCGGGCGAGTCTGTGGGGAAGTTGGAGGTAATGCTTAATGGCACTGACCTTACCGCAGTGTTTCATGGGCATTTGCCAGCAAAAGCCAGGCTCAACTTTGCCTGGGTAGTCCCTGTGAGTGAGGTCCAGATCCGGCGCGGGGAAAATCAGGGAAGAACATTAACCAATCCGTTTGTAGTGCTGTCTGTCACTGAGATAGGCCGCAGCGACAGCGGCTTTGCCGGCGTCATTCCCGATAAACCGGATCCCGGTCAGGCCCGGTATTGGGTGGCCTGGCTTGAGCTGCAGGGCAGACCTTTGCAGGCGGAGGGGGCTTTGGTGAATTGAATGGTAAACCGGCCGCATATTGCGGCCGGCTTAATCCCTGAATCAAGGGAGCAACACAAAGGCAACGAATTACTTCTTGAAGAAGGCTTCGTTGGTGCCGTAAGGACCAAGACCCAGATCGCGCTTACGGATCTGATCCACACGATCAAAGGCTTCTTCGGCTACGCGCAGGTTTTTCACGTCTTTACGCCAGTAGTATTTGAAACCGTCGAAATGAGCATTCTTCGGATACCAGTACATGACTCCCAGACCTTCCTCGTTCATGATTGGCGTGTTGTGGATATGGTTACCCGGAATGTAGAAGTACTGACCGGTTTTCAGCGGACGGAACTTGTTGTCGGCCAGGGTTGGGCTTTCGCCGTTCACCACATAGTAGCACTCTGGCTGACCATGGAAATGTGGCTCGTGGTCAGATTTACCACCATTGGTGATACCAATAACCATCGGATAATCGGCCAGATCTTTCCACATGTAACCTACTGGCGCATTTTTTAGGTCGCAGTTTTTTACTTCCAGAATGTTGCCGTTGTCATCCAGGCCCTTACAGAAACGCTGGTCGGCTGGAATGCTGTCGTTAGGTTGAATGGTGTTGAAGTCGATTTTACCGGCTTCCCAGGCGGCGATATACGCTTCTACCTGTGGGTCGCGGCACTGCTCAGGCATGGTGTCCTGTGGTACGTAGGGTGAGCTGTCATACGGAACCGGAGTCATCTGCTGATATGGCAGCTGGGCATGGTTACACTGAGGGCCGGAGGCCAGGGCGGCGGTAGAAGTCACGGCAGCCACCAGGGCGCAGATCATTTTCAGTTTCATCGTCATCATCTCTTTTTCTTAGATAGGGCGCAAAGCCGCTAATGGCGGGCATTTTGCGCTGCTTGCAACAAGAATAGAACGGCTGAATTTCGCTAACGGTGAATCGGATCACGGCCATATGGCACTAACAAATTTATTCGTGAAGCGGGTCGCGAATATTTTTGTCCTGCTGCAAATTTGAATTTCAGTGACCCAATTCAAAGCATTGTGGGTCGCTGTGACAGACAGCAAAAAGGCCTGCAGTTGCAGGCCTTTGGAGGTCATGGCGGCGGTATCTGCCGCCTGGTGCCGGACTTAGAAGTAGTAACCTACGTTGATGTTAACGCGGGCATCCCAGTGATCAGCGCCTTCCAGCGGGATCAGACCGATACCACCAGCGTTCAGAGAGCTACCCCACATGTTCTTGCCGAATGACAGATCGATGGAGGAATAGGTTGGGCCGGCAACAATGGCAGCACCGGTAACGTTCTGGTAGCTGTCTTTGAAGCGCTTGTCGTCAACATCCGGAGTCAGCACGTTGAAGTCGTTGTACAGCTTTACGCTGCCGAAGTCAGTGCCAATGGTCTTGGACACGTTGAAGGTGTACTGCTGACCTTTGTCAGCCACTTCCAGTCCCCAGCCGCCCTGAGCGAAGGCAACCATGTGTTCGGTGCCGGCTTCAGCGTCAACGGTATTGAACTCATAGGTCAGTGCCTGAGCAGTGAAGTTCCAGCCCTGATAGTTGGTGCTCATGTGCAGCGCAAAGGCGTGACGGTCACCGCTGTTGTTGGTCTTGCTGTTGTACAGCTGGCCGTACTGGACAGAACCACCGAAAGTGGTGGAGCCACCGTGGTGTTCAACAGTGTAGGTCTGACGCAGGTTGAACTGGTTGCGTTCTTCGTTGTTGTACTCGTGACCGTTTACGGTACCAGTGTGGATATCACCTGCGTACTGCTTGGCTTCTCTGGCACCGTATTCTGCGCCGTTGAAGTAAGCGATATCAGTGGCCCAGCCACCTTTCTGGTACACGGCCTTGATACCGGTATCATAGTCATCTTCGAAGCCCATGTAGTAACCAATGGTCATCCACCATGAGTTGGAAGCAATACCCGGGTTACCGAATGGAACCTGGGTGATACCTACCTGCAGTTGCAGATCCGGGTTGATATCGTAGTAGCCGTAGCCGTACTTGATAAAGTTCTTGTCAGAGGCAAAGCGGTATTCCGCTTCCAGACCGAAGTCACCCTGCTTGGCACTGACTTTCGCTGTCACGACGTCAAACTTGAACTCGCCGCCTTTATCTTCGTTGCCGTATTTGTCATCGGCCCACTGATAGTTAGCGCGAACAGAGCCGCCGAATTTAATTCCATCTTCCTGCGCTGCGTGGGCGGCGAAGGAGCTCGCGCTGACAGCAGCCGCCACTAAGGACAACATAAACTTAGTGTTCATCATTCTTATTCCTAGGTACATTGAGGGGGTGGTCTTTCCCAAACTCCCCCTCTTGTTTTTAATTACATCTCTTCAGACCTGGTGCGGTGGCTACTGGCACGCGGCAAAGCCTTGTTTTTGTTGCTTTGCGTGACAGGCCAAACTGCCCGCATCCTGACAGAAGTGGATGGACTTGTGCGGATGGGCTTCCGGTTCAGCCAGCTTGCTCTCGTCCATTGCGATGCCGGTAATCTCGTCGTGGCACTCCACGCGCAGCATCGATTGCGTTTTACTTGCCGGATCCCTGGTGGCACGCCTGACAGCCATCTTCATAGTGAAAACTATGATTTTCGCGACCGAGGAGTTTACCTTTCACCTCAATCAATTCACCAGATTGAGCAACACCAATTAGTGATGCAGTTAACGTTAATGAGGTTGTGAACTTATTTATTTGTGACGTCCATTTGAAACCCGCTTGTAGTCGTGATGTTTGGAAACGTTTTTTACTTGCAGGTAACTAGAGAAAGCTATTAGGCAGGGCGGATACGAAACTTTTGGTTAACAGAGTGGGATGTGATAGATGGATGTATGGTGCTGGCCGGGGGCATTGGGCCAGCACCAAAAGTCAGCCTTCACGGGGGCGAAGGCCGACATAGTGCCGAATGTCCGGCGCTGCGCTTCAACCGCAACGGCGGTTGAAGCGTAACGGCTGTTACATGACCTTAAACCAGGTACGGTGGCAGTCAGTACAGATAGGGGCTTTTTGTTTGTGCTCGGCGTGGCATGCCAGACAGCTGGCGCCATCACCGAAGTGTACCGACTTGTGCGGGTTGGCTTCATGAACCGGCAGTACACTCTCATCGATGGCGATTTCAGACGGTTTACCGTGACACTCGATACAGGCGCTGTCGTCGATGGCTTTCTTGTTCTTGTCAACGTGACAGTTGGCACAGTCTGAGTGCAGCATCTCGTGGTTGGCTCGGCCTTCCAGTTTGCCTTTCATCTTGATCATGTCGCCGGCTTGCGCTGCGCCGGTCAGTGCCAGACTGACGAGCAGAGCGGTTAACAACTTATTCATTATGCGCTCCTTAATTACGCGTCAGCTTTGATGGTTTTGGACACAACAATACCCATGGCCAGGCCTTCCAGACAGGCACAGGAACTCAGACGGGTTTCACCGTGGATACCGCCGGTGGCTTCACCGATGGCGTACAGGTTCTTCATTACGCTCAGATCCCTGGAAGCCAGTACCCGACCTTCGGTATCGGTTTTCAGACCACCCATGCAGTAGTGCACTTTTGGCCATACGCGGGATACGACAAACGGTGGTGCCAGATGACGGGCGGTGTCCATCTTGCGGCCAAACAGCGGATCGTGGCGTGCGGCAACGTGCTGATTGTGCAGATCGATGCTTTCCTGCAGGGCTTTGGGATCGATATTGAAGCGCTCAGCCATCTCTTCCACTGAGTTCATCACCCAGGCCATCTTGTCACGCAGTGCACGGGTCACACGGTCGTCATCCGGATGGTCGTTATAGTTAAAGAAGGCGATTGGGTATGCCGGGCTGTTGTCCGGATAACGGTTGGCGCTGATACGCTCGGAGCAGTACTTTCGGTCACGGCGTTCATCCATAAAGCGTTTGCCATCGAGCACGCTCACGACCATACCTTCGTGCCAGGTAATGGACAGCAGGGCGTTGGACCAGCCAAAGCCTCCTTCATCCGGGCTGCCCCAATGACCGGATTGGATCATGTTCATATGCACCGCCAGCGCGCCGTGAGACATGGCGGTCATGGTCACTTCACCGGTAGCGCCCTTGGCGTTGGTGCAGTCATAGGTTGGATCCAGTGATGGATCGAAGATATTGCGCAGAGTCATGTTCTGGGCGAAGCCGCCGGTGGCAATCACCACGCCTTTATTGGCTTTGATGAATTTCACCTGACCTGAGCTGGCATTCGGGAACTGGTAGTTGAAACGCACTTTCACACCCAGCACAGTCGTGCCATCCATGATGAAGTCTTCAACATAAGCCTGCTTGCGGAAGTCTACGCCTTGCTTTACGCAGGTTTCGTAGTAGTTCTGGGTGATTTCACCGCCTGTTCCATAAGTGGTGCGAACGGCGCGGGCCTTGTTGTGGCCGCCCACCTGCATGTTGAAGCCTTCACGGAAAGTGACACCGTTGGCAACACACTGCTCAAAGGATTCCAGCGCGTGCTCGGCGATACGCATCAGGTGTGGACGGCTGGCCATACCGCGGCCGGAGATCATCTGATCTTTTACCAGTTCTTCCGGGCTGTCATCGGTAATTCCCTGTGCCAGCTGAATCGGGTTGCGGGGAACGGCAAACCAACCGCCGTTGATGGCAGAGTTTCCACCGATAACCTGCATCTTTTCCAGTACCAGTACTGAACCCAGATTCTGATTCTTGGCATTGTGTGCGGCGGACAGACCCGCAAAGCCGGAACCAATAATCACTACGTCATGGGTTTCATCCCATTTGATCTCTTTGCTGCAGGAGGAAGCGGCAGCAGTGGCAGAGAAGCTGGCTGCCAGACCACCCAGTGCCGCACCGGCACCGAGCTTGAGGAAGTTACGTCTGTTTTGCATGTTGATGACCTCAATAAATGATGGCCTCAAGATATATGCGTATTCACAGAGGTAGAGTGAACTGGCTCACGGGCAGATGGAGATGGAAAGTTTCTTCGGGATTCCTCTCACGAACAAGTTTTCTCTTCTGCCAAAAGGGGTATATGAGTTGTTTCACGAATTAATGATATACCCCTTGGGGAAATGTGAATCAGCTTCAGCTTTGGGGTGAGTGGCCTGTTGTTTTAGTGTGAGTTTGCACATACTCTGCGCAGCAATTAACCCTAAGGTGATAGAACATGAAGTGCCCATCTGAGCCGCTGACCACCCTGAGATGCAATCAAATTCTGGATGCTGCCGAGCACCTGATTGAGACTCAGGGCATAGTGTCATTCAAGTTTTCACAACTGGCCAAGGAAGTGGGCTGTTCAACCGGAACCCTGTATAAATTCTTTGAAGGCAAGGAAGATATTCTGGTTTGCCTGTTTATGCGCAACGCCACCAGCAACAATCTGCCGATCTTTCTGGCGCAAAATCCGGAACTGACGGCGCAGGAAAAGGTGCTGTTACCCGTCCTGTTTACCTTCGAGACTATCAAACGCTCCAAGAGTTTCTTCACCCTAAGATCGGTATCGGTCAACACCATGGTGTGGCAGCTTGCCAGTGCTGACAAGATTGAACGCTTCAAGAAGCGTATCAATACCTTCTGGACCTTTATCCGCAGCTCGCTGGAGGAGGCGGTCGCCAAAGGTGAGCTGAATGCTTCGCCGCTGCAACAGGCAGAGCTGGCGCAGGGCATTATCTTCTACCTGACCGGTTCTCTTACTCAGTTTGAAAGCCAGTTGATCAACCCGGATTTTCTGGGGGAGCGGCGCGAGACCTGTTACCGCCATCTGGCGAGATTGATGGCGCAGTATCACTGGCAATTGCCGCTGACCCGCGAGAAGTTCGACTCACTGGAGCTGCAGACTAAAGTGTTCTTCGATAAACACTACCGGGCACACATGACCTGTGCCGCCTGCAACCAACTGGCCAGCGTCAAACCCGGTTGCAGTAGCGACTGTACCCGCGAGCAGACGCGGGCAAGCTGAGAAAATCTGTGATCCGGCTGCCACTTGCTTGACTTTGTTTGAGCCTCTCCCTAGTCTGCTCAAACAATCAACAAGGTGGTATGCCATGGAAATCAAATATAATTTAAAACCTTCATCAGAGCGCCGCTCGGAACCTTTCGTGCCGGAAGGGGATGTCGGCTTTGGCGTACGTCGTACCGATCATATGTTCGTCATGGATTTTTATGACGGTGAGTGGCGGGATGCCCGCATTGTGCCCTACGCCCCCTTTGAGCTGATGCCGGGCACCATGGCGCTGCATTATGGCCAGTCTATTTTTGAAGGCGCCAAAGCCTTCATGCACGACGACGGTGAAATCTATACATTCCGTATCGACAAGAACGCCGAGCGCATGAATCGCAGCGCCGGAATTGTGTGCATTCCTGCGCTGGACGAAGCCATGCAGGTCAAGGCGATCCAGGCGCTGATCGATGTCGATCGCCTGTGGTTCCCTCGCCAGGATGGTGCCTGTATTTACATTCGCCCCTTCATCTTTGCCACTGAAGACAGGCTGTCGGTCAGCCCCAGCAGCCGTTATACCTTCTGTGTGATGCTCAGTCCCAGCGGCGCATACTACAAAGCCGGTTTCAGCAATGCCATCCGCTTGCTCATTACCACCAAATACCACAGGGCTGTGTCCGGCGGAACCGGGGCTTCCAAGGCGGCGGGTAACTATGCCGCTTCGCTGCGTGCCGCCAAAGCGGCTGCGGAAATGGGGGCTGCTCAGGTGTTGTATCTGGATGCCAACAATCAGCAGATTGAAGAAGTGGGCGCCATGAACCACTTCCATGTGCGCAAAGACGGCACAGTGATCATCCCCAAATTCACCGACACTATTCTTAAGTCCATTACTTCACTGTCGATTATGGAGCTCAGTGACATGCTTGGCTGCGAAGTACGCCAGGAAACCGTGATGCTGGACAAATTCATCGCCGACATTGAGGCCGGTGAGATTGTTGAGGCCGGAGGTTTCGGTACCGCGGCCGTGGTGTCACCTGTGGGCTCTTACATCTTTGAAGATGGCCGTACTGTCACTGTCGGTGACGGTCAGGTTGGCCCGCATGTCCGCCGCATCTACAAACTGTTCACTGACATTCAGAATGGTAAAACCCAGGGCCCTGCTGGCTGGGTGGTCAGGGTGCCACGCCTGTATACAGAAGCCTGACAGGCAATTGCCTGTGATGAAAAAGCCACCTGAGGGTGGCTTTTTTGCGTCTGCATTCCGGCGGTTTATCAGAGAGTGCCCAGTTCGATTTGCGTGGTAATTGATACCGGCTGCTTTTCCACGTTTTCTGCCGTGGCGACAAACTTGATCTGGTTTAGCTGCTCAAACGCAATGGGGTCGTATTCAGCGCTTGGCACTATGTTATATACCTTCAATTCAGCGATTTCACCCTCCGTTGTTATCGAATAACTGACGGTAAAGCTGACATTCTCCTGAGGGAAAAGGGGGCTCCAATCCATGATGTGGCCGATGGGGATCCAGAGTCGACTGGCATGATGCTCGGCCGTTTCTGGCGCGATATTGCTGGCGCAGCCTGTCAGGACTCCGGATACCAAAACAGCAAGAATAATGTGTTTAGCTGATTTCAATTGTGTGCCCATTCCTTTGTTTTTACTCAATCATTTTGTTGAGTCATCCCTGATTTTCCGGGCGCAATATTACCATGTTGGTATTGGGAATGTTGCATGGATGTGTCAGTCGTTCGACTGGTTATTGGCAAGCAGAAGGAGCATAACCCATTGATAATGAGTGAAAGCCTTGCGGGCAGTGAGCACAGCTACTCAAGCTCAGTTTGGTTGAACTGCCATGCAGACGCAGCATGGGACAGGCGAATAGGGTGACGCGAAGATGCAGAGCAATAAAAAGCGCCCCTGTTGGGGCGCTGTGACTGTTATGCCTGAGGAGTGCGCACTGCGCCTTCCATCAGAATGCGGGCGCTGCGGCTCATAATCGCCTTGGTGACCTGCCACTGGCCATCCACCAGTTTGGCTTCGGCGCCGACTCTCAGGGTGCCCGACGGATGGCCGAAGTTTACTGCTTTTAACGCAGAGGCCTGACACTCGTCGCCACTCTTGCCTCCAGCGGCCGCCAGGTTCACCAAAGTGCCCGGAATGGCCGCTGCTGTGCCTATGGCCACGGCGCAGGTGCCCATCATGGCGTGGTGCAACTTGCCCATGGACAGGGCGCGAACCAGCAAGTCTACATCTTTGGCTTCAATCTGCTTACCGGCTGAGGAGACATAGTCTTTGGCCTGCGCCACAAAGGCGATTTTCGGCGTGTGCTGGCGGGTTTTGGCTTCTTCCAGCGAGTTAATTAAGCCCATCTTCATGGCGCCAATGGCCCGCAGCGCTTCAAAGCGCGCAAGGGCCGCAGCATCACCATTAATGGCATCCTGTAGCTCAGTGCCGCTGTAACCGATATCGGCCGCATTGACGAAGATGGTGGGGATCCCTGAATTGATTAAGGTGGCCTCAAGCACGCCGCCGGCGACTAACTCCTCCGGTACTTCCAGCTTATCAACCAGATTGCCGGTTGGGAAAATCGCCCCTTCGCCATCGGCAGGATCGATAAACTCCAGCACGATTTCGGCGGCGGGGAAAGTCACGCCATCGAGCTCAAAATCACCGGTTTCCTGCACTTCGCCGTTGGTGACCGGCACTCTGGTGATAATGGTTTTATGGATATTGGCCTGCCAGATGCGTACTTCGCAGATGCCGTTATGTGGCACCCGGCTTGGGTCTATCAAGCCGGCGTGAATGGCAAAGGCGCCCGCTGCGGTGGACAGGTTACCGCAGTTGCCGCTCCAGTCGACGAAGGCCGAATCTATCGCCACCTGACCATAGAGGTAATCGACATCATGATCCGGCACCTGGCTCTTGCTCATGATGACGCACTTGCTGGTGCTGGAGGTGGCGCCGCCCATGCCGTCTGTATGTTTGCCATAAGGATCCGGGCTGCCAATGACCCGCATCAACAGCGCATCGCGCGCTTCGCCGGGCACTTGGGCTACCTGCGGTAGATCTTCAAGGCGGAAGAATACGCCTTTACTGGTGCCGCCACGCATATAGGTGGCGGGAATTTTAATCTGAGGTTTAAAGGTCATGGTTCTTTCCTTTCGTCTTGCTTAACCGCACCGCCCACGCTATTTGCGCTCAGGCTTGTTACCGGTAAAGAGTTGCATCCAAAACAGGATTTCCATTCCAATGCCCAGAACTAAAAATCCCAATGCGCCACTTAGTTGACCAAACAGGTAGCACACCAAAGCAGTAATCAGCAGCGCGCTTAACAGCAAAAACCTGTGCAGTCGTTTCATTCTGTCATACCTGAAAATGGAAGCAGGGGAGTGTTAACCTCTCCCCTGATATCCAGTTACGAGTTGGCCAAAAAGTCTTGGGCAAAGCGCTGCAGCACGCCGCCGGCCTCATAAATCGAGACTTCTTCGGCGGTATCGAGGCGACACTTCACCGGCACCTCCAGAGTTTGACCATCAGTCTTGTTCACCAGCAAGGTGAGGGTCGCACCCGGCATGCGCTCGCCGATGACATCGAAGGTTTCAGTGCCATCGATACCCAATGTCTTGCGGGTGGTGCCCGGCAAAAACTCCAGTGGCAGCACACCCATGCCAATCAGGTTGGTGCGGTGAATACGCTCAAAACCTTCAGCAACAATGGCTTCGACACCGGCCAGACGCACACCCTTTGCGGCCCAGTCACGGCTGGAGCCCTGACCATAGTCGGCGCCGGCGATAATGCACAGCGGCTGCTTTCTTTCCATATAGGTTTCAATGGCTTCCCACATACGGGTCACCTTGCCTTCCGGCTCGATACGCGCCAGTGAGCCCTGCTTTACTTGTTTAGCGCCATCCGGGCCATCTTTGAGCACCATTTCATTAAACAGCTTGGGGTTGGCAAAAGTGGCGCGCTGGGCGGTCAGGTGATCGCCCCTGTGGGTGGCGTAAGAGTTAAAGTCCTCTTCCGGCAGACCCATCTTTGCCAGATATTCACCGGCGGCGGAGCTGGCCAGAATCGCGTTGGAAGGTGACAGGTGATCTGTGGTGATATTGTCACCCAGCACCGCCAGCGGCCGCATGCCTTTGAGCGACCGTTCACCCGCCAGCGCACCTTCCCAGTAGGGCGGACGGCGGATATAGGTGCTCTGTGGGCGCCACTGATACAGGGGGTCATTGTGCTCACCATAGTCGACACTCAAATCGAACATGGGCTCGTACACTTTGCGGAACTGCTCAGGCTTAACGCATTCTTTAATGACTGCATCGATCTCTTCATCCGATGGCCAGAGATCCTTGAGGGTCACCGGCTTGCCATTGGCGTCTGTGCCCAGCACATCTTTTTCGATATCAAAGCGCACGCTGCCGGCAATGGCGTAGGCCACTACCAATGGCGGTGATGCCAGAAACGCCTGCTTGGCATAGGGATGGATACGGCCATCGAAGTTGCGGTTGCCGGATAGTACGGCGGTGGCATACAGATCCCGATCGATCACTTCCTGCTGGATCCTGGGATCCAATGCACCGCTCATGCCGTTACAGGTGGTGCAGGCAAAGGCGACAATGCCAAAGCCCAGCGCCTCCAGATGAGACAGCAGACCGGCTTCTTTAAGATACAGTTCTACCGCTTTGGAGCCGGGGGCCAATGAGGTTTTTACCCAGGGCTTGCGCACCAGACCTTTTTGCACCGCGTTGCGGGCCAACAGGCCTGCGGCAATCACGTTGCGCGGGTTACTGGTGTTGGTGCAGCTGGTGATGGCGGCGATGATTACCGCGCCGTCGGGCATTTCGCCCTGGGTCTCGGTAAAGGGTTTGGCGATGCCTTTTTCTGCCAGGGTGCTGGTGGCGACCCGGGCGTGCGGGTTGGACGGCCCGGCCACATTGCGCACCACGCTGGACAGATCAAACTCAAGCACGCGCTCGTACTCGGCGTTCTGCAGGGTATCGGCCCACAGTCCTGTCTGTCTGGCGTACTGCTCGACCAAAGCCACTTGCTTGTCGTCACGGCCGGTGAGCTTAAGGTAATCAATGGTGGCCTTGTCGATATAGAACATGGCCGCCGTGGCGCCATATTCCGGGGTCATGTTGGAGATGGTGGCGCGATCGCCCAGGGTGAGCGCAGCAGCGCCTTCACCGAAGAACTCCAGATAGGCGCCCACCACCCGCTCTTTACGCAAAAACTCGGTCAGTGCCAGCACGATATCTGTGGCGGTAATGCCGGGCTGTGGTTTACCTGTCAGCTCCACGCCGACGATATCCGGCAGACGCATCCAGGAGGCGCGGCCCAGCATCACGCTTTCGGCTTCGAGGCCACCTACACCGATGGCAATCACGCCCAGTGCATCCACATGGGGGGTGTGGCTGTCGGTGCCAACACAGGTGTCGGGGAAGGCGATACCGTCACGCACCTGAATAACCGGTGACATCTTCTCCAGATTGATCTGGTGCATGATGCCGTTGCCCGGCGGGATCACATCCACATTACGGAAGGCAGTCTTGGTCCAGTTGATAAAGTGGAATCTGTCATCGTTGCGTCTGTCTTCGATGGCGCGGTTTTTCTCGAAAGCATCTTGCTCAAAGCCGGCATGTTCCACCGCCAGCGAGTGATCCACAATCAGTTGGGTTGGCACCACAGGGTTGACCTTGGCCGGATCGCCGCCTTTGTCGGCGATGGCATCACGCAGACCGGCTAAGTCCACCAATGCAGTTTGGCCGAGAATGTCGTGGCACACCACACGGGCGGGGAACCAGGGGAAGTCCAGATCGCGCTTGCGATCTATGATCTGTTTCAGGGAATCGGTAAGCGTGTTTGGGTCGCAGCGACGCACCAGGTTTTCGGCCAGCACCCGGGAGGTGTAGGGCAGTTTGTCATAGGCGCCGGGGCTGATGGCATCCACCGCCTCGCGGGTGTCGAAATAGCTGAGATCTGTGCCCGGCAGGGGCTTGCGATACAGGGTGTTTACAGGAGTCGTCATAGCATCATCCACACATCAGGATCGAAAAGGGCAGGCGCTCAGGCCGTTGGGAAGCCGCGCCTGCCATCAAAATGGCGCGGTTAACTGTCGTTTTGATTGGATGACAGTCACCGCGTTGGGTCATTAACCACGCTGGGCGATTGGCGTTACGACCCTTGGCTCTACCCCCACATAGTCGGCGCTTGGGCGAATAATGCGGTTATTGCTGCGCTGTTCCATCACGTGAGCGGCCCAGCCGGTCAGGCGCGAACATACGAAAATAGGGGTAAACAGCTTGGTGGGTATGCCCATGAAGTGGTACGCGCTGGCGTGGAAGAAGTCGGCGTTACAGAACAGTTTCTTCTCATCCCACATCAGCTCTTCGCAGGCAACTGACACATCGTACAGGCGGCTATCACCATATTTATCGGCCAGTTTGGCAGACCACTCTTTAATGATGGCATTGCGCGGATCTGACTCGCGGTAGATGGCATGACCAAAGCCCATGATCTTCTCTTTACGCTCCAGCATGCCTTTGAGGGTGGCTTTAGCGTCGGCGGCATCCTTCATGTCCTGAATGAGCTCCATGGCCGCTTCGTTGGCGCCGCCGTGCAGCGGGCCGCGCAGCGAGCCAATGGCACCGGTAATGCAGGAATGCATATCCGACAGGGTGGAGGCGCACACGCGGGCAGTAAAGGTCGAGGCATTGAACTCATGCTCGGCATAGAGGATGAGGGAGGCGCTCATCACATCGGCATGCAACTGGGATGGCTTCTTGCCGTGCAGCAGGTGCAGGAAGTGGGCGCCAATTTCGTCGTCATCGGTTTCGGTTTCAATGCGCACGCCATCATGGCTGAAGCGATACCAGTAACAGATGATGGACGGGAAGGCGGCCAGCAAACGGTCGGCCACTTTGCTCTGCTCGCTGAAGTCCTGCTCGGTTTCCAGGTTGCCCAGCATGGAGCATCCGGTACGCATCACATCCATGGGGTGTGAGTCGGCGGGGATGCGCTCCAGCACATCTTTCAGCGCCTGAGGCAGGCTACGCAGGCCTTTGAGCTTCTGACGATAAGCATCCAGCTGAGCCTGAGTTGGCAGTTCACCGTAGAGGATCAAATAAGCGACTTCCTCAAAGCGGGTGTTGGCCGCCAGATCCTTGATGTCATAACCACGATAGGTCAGGCCTGAACCTGATTTACCCACGGTACTCAGTGCGGTTTCACCGGCAGACTGACCACGCAGACCTGCACCACCTAATTTCTTGTCGACCATTGCTGTTTCCCTCTTTGCGTTCGTTCTTATGTCGCTTTGGTATGTGCCAAAACAATGTCAGCAACGACATCGGGCTTCTTGCCCCTGCTGCTGTGGCCGGCTGTCATCCCCGGAGGATGGCGCCGACTCTGTGTTTTAAGTTGCTGTCACCGGCTTATTTGCTTTCGCTGAATAACTGATCCAGCTTGGCTTCAAAATCGTGATATCCCAGGAACTGATACAGCTCAGTGCGGGTTTGCATCTTGTCCACCACGGCGCGCTGGTGGCCGTCTTTAAGCAGCGCCTGCATCACTTCCAGGGCGGCCTTGTTGGCGGCGCGGAAGGTGCTCAGCGGATACAGCACCATGTCGGCGCCGGCATCGGCCAGTTGAGTGGTGGAGAACAGTTCGGTCTGACCAAACTCAGTCATGTTGGCCAGAATGGGCGCTTTGACCGCTTCGCGAAAACGGGTGTACTGATTAAGCTCAGTCAGGGCTTCGGCGAAAATCATATCGGCACCGGCTTCCAGATAGGCCTGAGCGCGCGCGATACCGGCTTCCAGTCCTTCCACGGCCACCGCATCGGTGCGGGCCATAATCACGAAGTTATCGTCGGTGCGGGCATCGACGGCAGCCTTGATGCGATCCACCATCTCCTCAGTGCTGACCACGGCTTTATTTGGTCTGTGACCACAGCGCTTCTGCGCCACCTGATCTTCCATGTGCACGGCTGCCACTCCGGCTTTCTCAAACTCTTTGATGGTGCGGGCGATATTGAAGGCGCCGCCCCAGCCGGTGTCGATATCCACCAGCAGCGGTACATGGGTGGCTGAGGTGATACGTCCGGCGTCGATCAGCACATCATTCATTGAGGTCATGCCCAGATCCGGCAATCCGTAGGAGGCGTTGGCGACACCGGCACCGGACAGATACAGCGCCTGAGCACCGGTTTGCTCGGCCATTTTGGCGAAGTAAGCATTCATGGTGCCAATAATCTGCAGTGGTTTGGCGTTGGCCAGTGCCTGGCGGAATCGTAATCCTGCGCTCATTGTGTGTTCCTTATTCATTGAGTGACGACAGGCCGTCGGCCTGTTGCATGGCTTTGAGTTTGTGTTCGGTACTGATGCGGCCGCGCTCGATATGGCGGCGCATCAACAGGGCGGCCAACTCGCCATCACCCTGAGCGATGGCTTCGACTATGGCCCTGTGCTCGGCGATGGCTTCTGTCGGGCGTTTGCGGCTGGAGGTTTGAAAACGGTACATACGCAGCAGGTGATACAGGCCGCCCATCAGGGTTTCCTGCAGGTGGCGGTTGCCGCTGGCCTGAATAATCTGGTAGTGAAAATCCACATCCCCCTGCTGTTGAAAATAGGGGTCGTCGCTGGCGAGTGCTGCCTGCTGGTGGTCAATCAGCTCTCTGAGTTTAGCCAGCTGCGCATTACTGATGTGTTTGGCGGCCAGTTCACAGGCCATAGCTTCGAGCACGCTGCGCAGCTGATACAGTTCATTAAGCTCTGCGACGGTGAGGCGGGCCACCCGGGCGCCGATATGGGGGGCGCGTACCACCAGTCGCTGACGCTCCAGCGCCAGCAGGGCTTCCCGCGCCGGGCCGCGGCTGATGCCGAAGCGCTCGGCGATATCCTGCTCGTTGATTTTACTGCCGGGGGGGATGTCACCTTTGATGATGCCGGTTTGCAATTCGGCCAGCACCTGATCAACCAGTCGACCGGGCTTAGCCTGCATCATCTGCTCTTTTGGTATCACGCCTGAATCCATAGCATCCCCCTGAAGTGGTGGCTAAAAATTAGCCCTGGACGCATTCGTTGTCAACAATGAATTAACCTGTTGGTAACTGTTTTACCTATTAATCACATATAAACCGTTGAAAATAATGGGTTGAATCATGTTTATTCGACTTTCGATAAATTGCATTGTTGACAATAGTTCGGTAGGAAAATCAGGTTATGCTGTGTCCTGTATGAAGTCAGTCCAGTTAGGAGAGCGTGGCGCAGATGGAAAAAATACTGATCAGCAGTTGTCTGCTTGGCAATCAAGTGCGTTATGACGGCGGAGACAATCGCCTGACCGAATCCTGTATTGCCAAGTGGCAGGCACAGGGACGACTGTGTGTTATCTGTCCTGAGGTCAGTGGTGGACTGCCGACCCCCAGGGCACCTGCGGAGCAGCGCGGCGGGCAGGTGATCACCTGTGATGGGCAGGATGTGACGGCCCAGTTTCACCTTGGCGCCAATCTGGCTTTGGCAGTTGCTCAGGCAGAGGGGGTGAAAATGGCCATCCTCAAAGCCCGCAGTCCTTCCTGTGGCAGCATGCGGATTTATGATGGCAGCTTCAGTCGCACCCTGACAGACGGAGATGGATTAACCGCGGCAGCGTTGAAGCAAGCCGGGATTCGGGTGTTCAGTGAGCTGGAGTTGGATGAAGCGCAGCTGTATCTGGAACAGCTGGACGCCGAGTGCCACTAACCTAAGTACCACTAACCTGAGTGCTACTGATTCTGAAGGCGACAAGACGTGTTCGGTATCGGGAGCCGGGCTCAGATTAAGTTGCTTAGACTGTGACACCGGGGGAGGACCGCATTGCCTGTCGCACAATGGCTGCAGGCAATGCATTTTGACGAGAACTCAGGCGCTCAACCCGGTTATCCGGATTGCGCCGTATCAATGGCTTAATGGCTTGGTGTTTGCTCTGCCAGTCTGGGATAGCTGTCAGTGTTGGCACCATATTCCAGCAGCAACTGATGGATCTGTTCATCTTTGTCACGCCAGACGCCGTTAAGCCAGCGCTGGAAGCTGGCGCGGTATTCGGCGTTACTGAAGTATTGTTCAGCATCCACTTCGGGTACCGGCATGGCGTCAACCCGCACAACGACCCTGCCTACTTTGCCCTGCATGGCACCTGCCAGAATATCTTTGGGGGCATCGGGATACACCACAGTGACGTTCAGCAGATTGGTAAACTGCGGCCCCATGGCGGACAGCGCAAAGGCGATGCCACCGGCTTTGGGTTTGAGCAGGTAGCGATATGGCGACTTCTGGCGGCGGCGCTTGTCCTCGGTGAAGCGGCTGCCTTCCACATAGTTCATGATACTGGTGGGGATGTCGCGGAATTTCTCGCAGGCCTCGCGGGTCGCTTCGAGATCTTTTCCCTTGAGTTTCGGGTTCTTCTTGAGTTTGGCAGCGCTGGTGCGGTTCATAAAGGGCATATCCAGTGCCCAGCAGCCCAGTCCCAAAATTGGCACATACAGCAGCTCTTTCTTGAGGAAAAACTTGAGCATGGGAATGTGATTGCGCAGCACATAGGTTTGCGCCGCAATATCAAAACCGCTGAGGTGGTTGCTGATCACCAGATACCAGGCATTGCTATCCAGATTATCCAGTCCCTGCACATCCCATTCAATTCTGGCGATCAGTTTAAGAATGCCACCATTGCCGGTCGCCCAGGCCCACAGGCAGCGATTCATCAGGCGGGACAGCGCCAGCCGTCCGGTGTGCCAGGGCACGAACAGTTTGAGAATGCCGCCAATGGAAATCAGCCCGCCCCACAGCACTGTATTGATGACCAGCAGAATACTGCTGAGTGCAAATAGAATCGGTCCCGGTAAAAAGTTCAGCATAGTAATTCTAACCTCGCTCAGTATCAGCCTGCCTGAAGCTGGCCGAGCACTTCGTCCTTGTGCTGCCAAATATGATTCAGCTGTTCCTGGAATTGCTTTTTGAAGGCCTTGTCGTTTTGATAGTCGCCCCGCATGCTGGCACCTATTTCACGCAATTCAATATGCACACGAATGTCGCCACCATTGCCACTGATGTAATCCCAAAAACTGGGTACTCCCTGGGTGTAACAAATGGTCACATCCAGCAGTTTATCGATTTCTTCCATGGCCGACAAAGCAAATGCCATTCCACCGGCCTTGGGCCGCAGCAGATGCTGGAAGGGGGAACCCTGTTTGCGGTGTTTCACCGGTTGAAAGCGGGTGCCTTCAACGAAGTTCATCACGCTCACCGGCTGATGCTTGAACTTGGCGCAGGCCTTGCGGGTAATCTCAATATCCTTGCCTTTCAATTTGGGATTTTTTTTCAGCTGGCCCGTGGAGTAGCGCCGCATAAAGGGAAAATCCAGCGCCCACCAGGCCAGGCCCAGTACCGGCACATAGATGAGTTCCTGCTTGAGGAAGAACTTCAGAAACGGGATCTTGCCGTTAAAGATCCGCTGCAGGATCAGGATGTCGACCCAGGACTGGTGGTTGGCGATCACCATGTACCACTGATCTTTGCTCAGCTGAACGTCACCGGTGATCGTCAGTTTGACCGGATGGAAGTGCTTTTCCATAAAGCTGTTGCAGCTGATCCAGCCGCTGGCGAGCGCATCCAGTATCCGGCTGCACAGACGGCGCAGCGCCGGGATCGGCAAGAGTTTCAGCACGCTTACCATTAACAGCGGGGTGGCCCAGAACAGCGTGTTGAAAACATATCCTAAAAAAACCACGCTCCCCCTGAGCTGAGACAACAGCCTCGTCATCCGGTATCTCCTGACAAAATTGGGAGCACTATGTTACTTGCAGGAAGGCGTTTGCTCAATTACCCAAGCGGCTTTGGCTGGGCCGACCAGCAGATAACCGGCATTCGGCGGGCAATCCGGATGAAAGTGGCAAAATAAAAATTTTGACTGTTATCCTGGCAACAATGCCTCAATCGCTCCGGTGAGCTTGTCCGGGGTCTCTGTCGGGGCATACCGTTTTATTTGCTGCCCATCCGGGCCTATCAGGAATTTGGTGAAATTCCACTTGATAGATTTAGACCCCATCAGCCCTGGCGCGGCCTGTTTGAGGTATTGATACAGAGGATGGGCATTTTCACCATTGACCTCAATTTTGGCGAACATGGGAAAGCTGACGCCATAATTGAGCTGACAAAATTGAGCGATATCAGACTCGCTGCCGGGGTCCTGATTGGCAAACTGGTTGCAGGGGAAACCCAGTATGACCAGGCCCTGCTCTTTGTATTGTTGATACAGATCTTCCAGGCCCCGGAACTGGGGAGTTAATCCGCATTTACTGGCGGTGTTGACGATAAGCATCACTTTCCCCCGATATTCTCCGAGGCTTCGGGGGTCACCTGAAATCGTGGTGACATTGAAATCGTAAATAGCACTCATGAGATTTTCCTGCGTGTTCAGACAATTGGGATATTGCCAATATACCCGAATTGCGTGGCATTGGATCAGCCTGAGTCTGCGCCGGTTGGTATTGGCTGTTCGGGCGATTGTCGCCCGGCGCTGCCGGGAGTAGCTTGCTGATATTGGCACAAGCGGGAGTCGACTATGGAAACTAAGGGGAAAGGCTGGTTTATCTGGGTATTGCTGCTGGCGGTGCTGGCACCCACTCTGCTGCTGGCATGGACGCATCTGGTCAATGTCGCTGAGTCAAAAACGGATGAATCAAAGATCAGGGTGATGATCATTGGCAGTCATCACTTCAGCAATCCGGGACAGGATGTACACAATACCCGCGCGGACGACATGCAGTCACCGGCAAGACAGGCTCAGCTGCAACAAATGGTGGAGCAGTTGCTGGCTTACCATCCTACCATGGTGGCGGTCGAGCGACTGTCGGAGCGTCCGGATCTGAGTTTGCCACAATACGAAGGATTCACTGCCGGGCAACTGACGGATCCCCGTTTTACCAGCGAAACTGCCCAGCTGGGATACCGTCTGGCGCTGGCCGCCGGGTTGTCGGTGGTATATGGCATTGATGAACAGCCACAGGAGAATGAACCCGATTATTTTCCTTACGGTGAGCTGCAGGCCGCAGCGGCCCAGAATGCCCAGCGGTATCTGCTGGATAACGCGGCGGCCACCACCCAGGCATTTATCCGCGAATTTGAGCGTCGTCAGGCACAGGATTCGATCGCCGGATTGCTGTTGTGGCTTAACCAGGCTGACATGATCGACATCCAGCATCAGCCATACATGCAATTTCTGTTGATCGGTGACAACGAAGAGCAGGCCGGTGCAGATCTGAATGCCATGTGGTATCTGCGCAATGCCAAGATTTTCAGCAAATTGATGCACCAGGCCAAACCCGGTGACAATGTGGTGGTGATCTTCGGTTCCGGCCACAGCTATTGGCTGAGGCAGCTTGCCCGCCAGAGCCCCAATGTGGAATGGGTCGAGCTGGCGGACTATGTGACCCCCTGAAAAGGGGAGGCAGGACGACGCTGCTTAGCTCTGACCGCAGCCGCGATAGTTTTTCTTTAGACAATCTTCCGCCATCTTCTGGGCATCGCGAATGTCACCGAATTTCATGGTGTGATTGAGGATCTCGACGATCTCATCACCGGCGCCACCGTTGTAGAAGGACAGGTTGGCCCACATGTAAGCCAGTTTTTCATCCTTGGCGATGCCTTTACCCAGGGCATACATGATGGCCAGATTGTTCTGTGCCATGGCATTACCTTGTTCTGCAGCCTTCTGGAACCAGTTGACTGCCTGCTCATGGTTAACGTCTGTGCCCTTGCCGTTGGTCAGCATCATACCCAGGTTCAGCTGAGCTTCAGCATGACCCTGTTTGGCCGCCTTTTCATAAAATGCCAGTGCCTGAGCATCATCCTGTGCCAGGTTGATGCCGTTTTCATACATATTACCCAGGCGGAACTGTGCACCGGGTTGATCCTGTTTGGCAGCCTTTTCAAACCATTTTACCGCTTCGCTCTGATTTTGCTCCACGCCCCGTCCGAGTGTGTAGCTGATGGCCAGATCATACTGAGCCTGGGCATGGCCCTGCTCGGCAGCTTTGGTAAACCACTGTGCCGCTTGCTGGTTATCCAGTGATACGCCACGGCTGCGGGCATACATGACACCCAGTTGATACTGGGCTTCGGCATTTCCTTGTTCCGCCAGCGTCTGCAACGACTGGGCGGCCTGTTGGTACTGGCCTTGTTCGATAAGGTTCATGGAGTCCTGCAGCGAAGCTGCAGAGGCGGCCGCTGACAGACACAGGGCCGCAAGGGTGGTTAATGTTCTTTTCATAGCAGTTGCGGTTACTCTGTATTAGATGGTTCTAACTAATTGTTTGTAATGATTTTATCACTGGATGGTTGGCGAAAATGCGTCACTGCATCCAGTTTTGTATTTGCCTGATGTACTAAACCCGTGCTTTTGGGCGATTGAGCATGGTCACCGGGATTTTTTATGCTGACTCTTCAAACGGAGGAAGCCTGATGAATAAATTGATGGGTCTGGGATGGGGTGTGATCTTCAGCAGTGCGGCAATAGCGGTTGATATGCCAAGGGATATGCAGCGGGATTTACCTTCCGTGCAACAGCTTAAAAACCTGCAGGAGATCATGCTGCAGATAGAGCAGGGCAAATTGCTGGTGCCTGAGTTAGTGCTGGATAAACAGCAGCTGCAACAAATGGATAATGGCAAGCTATTGCAAGCGCTGGCGGGGGATTTGGTGACCCCTGAGCTGCAGGGGCAGTTTGAGCAATTCTTTAATGGCTGCCCGGCTTGCCGGGATATCGTGATTGCCACCGGGTTTCGCCCCAGGGCTGGCACGACGGTGAATCTTGATGCTCTGTGTCAGCTGCAGTGCGGCAAGATCTGCGGCGGGGAGAGCAATCCATGATGAGGTTGATTGCTGCGGTGCTATTGCTGCTGTTGTCCGGTGCAGTCCGGGCGGATGTTGCGGCCAGTCAGTTGCAGGAAAGCTGGTATCAGACCTGTATGGCCACTGAGACCGCCAAGCTTGAGTTGGAGCTGGCTTCGCTGAAAGCCGATTTGGCGCTCAAACAGGCACTTAATCAAAATGCGCTGGAGGCGCTGCAATTTCAGGCGATGCAAACCATGGCAATCAGCGCTGTGGTCTTGCTGATGGTGATCTTTGGTTTGTGGCTCAGCTACTTGCAGTTCAGACGTGATGAAGCCGATGGCGGTCAGGTTAACGAGCTGAAAATTGGCAGTGCCGGTGTCAGCATCAGTTCGCAGGTCATCGGCCTGATTATTCTGGTGATTGCGTTCTGGTTTTTCTCGGCTTATGTGGACAAGGTTTACAAACTGGACACCAGTCAGCTGGATCTTGCTGCACAAACCATCGCGCCGGCTGAGCCTGTGGTCTCCACGGCGGATACCGGGCCGCGGAGTGGCGTGCAGTATGTGTTGGTCGGCGGGGGACCTTGTCAATCTGCCGGGTAATTGGCCGGATGTGATAAAAAACAAGGTTGGCCTGAGCCAACCTTGTTGCATTTTCCGGCTTAAGCAACGTTGTTGCCTTGCTTAAGTGACTGCGGGTTTGCTTACTTCAAACCACGGCGCTCCAGCAAGCCGTCAGTGGTCGGCTCCTGACCGCGGAAGTTTTTGTAGGCTTCCATCGGTGGTACGCTGTTACCCACTTCGCGGATGGTTTTGCGGAACTTCATACCGATTTCACGGTTCAGGCCGCCCTGAGTCTGCACATAGGCAAAGGCATCGGCTGCCAGAATTTCAGACCACATGTAGGCGTAGTAACTGGCGCTGTAGCCACCCGGGAAGGCGTGGGCAAAGTAGGTAGAGCGATAGCGCGGCGGGATCGCCTCGATATTCACGCCGTGCTTCTCCAGCGCCTTGGCTTCAAAGCTTTCCACGTCCTGCAGGGGAGCTCCTGGCTTGAGGGAGTGCCATTCCATATCCACCAGCGCGGCAGACATGTACTCCAGGGTGTCGAAGCCCTGATTGAAGCTGCGGGATTTCAACAATTTATCCAGCAGATCTTTAGGCAGCGGCTCGCCGGTTTCATAGTGGCGGGCATAATTAGCCAGCACTTCTGGATGGGCGGCCCAGTCTTCTTCAAAGGTGGATGGGAATTCCACAAAGTCACGGGATACTGAGGTGCCTGCCAGACTTGGGTATTTCACCTTGGAGAACATACCGTGAGTGCCATGGCCCATTTCGTGGAACATAGTGGTGACTTCATCGTAGCTGACAAAGGTCGGCTCGCCGTCCGGCGCCTTCTTGATGTTCATCACGTTGACCACCACAGGCTTGTCACCGGTCAGACCTGACTGGCCGACGAATGAGCTCATCCAGGCGCCGCCACGCTTGCCTTCACGGGCAAAGTAGTCGGCATAGAAAATGGCCATGCTGCTGCCATCGGCATCAAACATTTCGTAGGCTTTTACATCCGGGTGGTACACAGGCAGATCAGGACGTGGCTTTAAGGTCACGCCATAGAGTTTTTCCAGGGTGAAGAACACGCCTTCCTTGAGTACCCGCTCGAACTCGAAGTAAGGCTTGAGCATCTCTTCATCCAGCGCGTACTTTTCGGCGCGCACTTTCTCGGCATAGAAGGCCCAGTCCCATGGCTTAAGATCGAAATTGCCACCGGTTTTGTTGATCATCGCCTGAATGTCAGCGGCTTCCTTGTTGGCGTTGGCCACCACTTTGGGGACCATGGTACCAAACAGCTTGTAAACGGCTTCCGGGGTCTGAGCCATTTGTGGTGCCAGGCGATAGCTGGCCCAGTTGTCAAAGCCCAGCAGCGCGGCACGTTCGGCACGCAATTGCGCCAGACGGGAAACCAGCGAAGCGGTTTCGTTGTCGCCGCTCAGACCACGATTGGCAGAGGCTTCCCACACCTTCTGACGCAGCTCCCGGTTTTCCAGTACCGACAATACCGGCTGACGGGTGGTATTGGTGATGGTCAGCAGGTACTTGCCTTCGTGCCCGGCGGCTTTGGCATCTTCTGCCGCCATGCGGATGGCGCTGTCAGACAGCCCGGCCAGCTCAGTCGCGGAGTTCACTACCACGGCAATTTCATTGGTCTGGCGCAGCAGGCGCTGCTGGAATTCGTCGGTCAGCTGAGAGTGCTCTTTGTTGAGCTTGCGGATTTGCTCTTTCTGAGCGTCGGTCAGCTTGGCACCGGCCAGTACCATACGCTGGTGATACACCTCTACCAGACGGACTTCTTCCGGAGTCAGATCCAGCTCATGACGGTTTTCATAGAGAAAATCCACCCGCTCGAACAGCTTGGCATTGAGGTTAATGTCGTCAGAGTGGGCCGACATCAGTGGCGCCATCTTGCCCTGCAATGCACGCAGCTCAGGGTTGGAGTTGGATCCGGTCAGGTTATAGAACACGGCCGAGGCGCGGCCCAGCAGTTTACCGCTGGTTTCCAGTGCCACTATGGTGTTGGCAAAAGTCGGGGCATCGCTGTTGTTGGCAATGGCCAGTACTTCGGTTTTTTGTTCGGCCATGCCCTGCAACAGGGCAGGCTCAAAGTGTTCGTTTTTGATCGCAGCAAAATCAGGAGCGTGATATTGCAGCGGGCTTGGAGCATAAAAAGGGTTATTGGCAGTCAAGGTTTGCGCCTGTTTGGCAGTTTCTGAAACCTGATTGTACTGAGCGCAGCCACCGAGAAGCAAAACGCTTCCCACAGCCAGGGCGAGTAGGCTCTTATGCATGCTTGGATTTCCTATTTGTTATCGTTATGTGTTGCGAAGGCATCGGGTCTGTTCCCGAACAACCCGGATCAGGGAAGATATTGGTGACACTGGGAGTATTACCTTACGTCCTTCCCCTTTGAGTTATAGGGTTACGCAACATGATTGTGTCCAATCCATTAGCATGAGACAAGTTGAAATTAAACAAAAATGGTAAAACTTGATTTCAATTTATCATTTGATTTACTTGAGGGATTGCTGAAATGTGGTCAGAAGTTTCAAACGTATAATAAAAAAGACCGCGATGGCGGTCTTGGGGATGGACAGGTATTGGTCGCTTAGCAGATAGTGCCGGCGCCGCGGCTGATATCCACCGGGTTGTCGAGGATGGCCTGCGCCGCAATCGCCAGTCCTTCGGCGATCATCTCCAGTGACATGGCGGGTTGGTTGCCGTCAGTGGCCTGCTCCGGCAGCAGCGGAATGTGCACAAAGCCGTGGCCGATATGGCTGTGGCGCAGATAGTGCTGAATGCCATAAAACAGGTGATTGCACACAAAGGTGCCGGCGGTGTTGGATACCTGCGCCGGAATGCCGGAATCCTGCATGGCCTTGGTCATGGCTTTGATCGGCAGGGTCGAGAAGTAGGCATCCGGGCCACCCTCTATAACAGGCTCATCAATCACCTGAATGCCGTCGTTGTCGGGAATGCGGAAGTCATCCACATTGATGGCGACGCGCTCCGGGGTAATGCCGGCGCGACCGGCGGCCTGGCCAATGGTCATCACATAGTCAGGCTGGTGGGTTTCAATCGCCTGAATGACGGCGTCGATGGCTTTGAAGCGCACCACAGGCACCTGACAGGTCACTATGGTGCCGCCATTCAGCGCGCGGCCTTCGAGGCGTTTAACTGCTTCCAGCGCCGGATTGATGCTGGCGCCGCCGAATGGTTCAAAGCCGGTGATCAGTATCTTTTTCATCTTGCTTATAGTCCTTAAAACAGTCCTCAAAATCGCCCTCAAAAGGCCAGGAAATACATCAGAGCCGTATTCAGTGCCAGCATACACAGGCCGGGCGCGACCTGAGTGTAAATGACCTGGTTTTTGTTCTTCAGTTCCAGCAGCGCCGCAGGCACCATATTGAAGTTGGCGGCCATAGGGGTCATCAGGGTGCCGCAGTAACCGGACAACATGCCCAGCACGCCGATAATCGCCGGATTACCGCCCTGATCTACCATCAGCAGCGGAATGCCGACACCTGCAGTGATCACCGCAAAGGCGGCAAAGGCGTTACCCATGACGATGGTAAAGATTGCCATCCCCAGGGTGTAGGCCATCACATAGGCCATCAGGTTGTTGTCAGGTACGATCACTTTAACGATTTGCGACACGGTTTCACCCACGCCCGCCTGACTGAACAGGAATCCCAGCGCAGCCAGAAACTGCGACAGAATCGCTGCCCAGCCGATGGCATCAATCAGCCTGCGGCCTTCATGCAGGCTCTGTTTGGCCTGACCTTTGGTGAGCCACAGTGCCACAGCCAGCGCCAGCAGTGAGCTCAGCCCCAGGCCGATCAGTGCGCTCTGACCTGTCAATACGCTCCAGGCGATGGTCCCAACCGGCACCACCACAGCGGGGATAAACAGTTTGTTCTTCAATGACTCGGCACTGGTTTTGCGAAACTCGGCTGTGCTCTGGCCATACTGACCTGTGCCCATGAAACCACCGGCGGCCAGCAGCGTCAGCGCCAGCACCATCAGGCCGGTCAGCCAGTGAGGGACGAACGGCCCAAGGCAGAATGACAGGCCATAGATCAGCCAGAACAGCCCGGTACCCAGACGTTTGGTGTTGTGCCTGTCAGCGAAAGTCTGCAGCGCAAAGGCAATAAGCAGCAGGCCGGTGGCCTGATAAATGTATTCCAGCATTATTTCTGTTCCTGCTGTGTGGCGGCGCGTTTCAAACGGCGGTCGGCGCGCCAGGCAAACAGGCCAAAAATCATCAGGGAGCCGATGGCACTGGGCAGTGCCCACAGGTACATGTCTTCCAGTTTGACCGCAAAACCATTGTCATCCAGTACCCCTTTGATCAGCAGCAGTCCGCCTGTGCCAATAAAGAGTAACTGACTGAAGAAGTTGCCAAAGTTCTCACTGGCGGCCGACAGGGCTTTGACCCGTTGGCGCTCATCGTCAGTCAGTGGCTGGCGGCCTTTTTCCGCGGCAGCTTCTGCCATGGGGGCGACCAGTGGGCGGATCATCGAAGGGTGACCACCCAGATTCAGTCCCATGGCATTGGTGATTTTGCGCAGCAGCAGGTAGCTCATCAGCACGCGTGCGGCAGAGGCATTTTTGATGGCGCCGATCAATTGCTCAGCCCGTTCACGCAGGCCGAAACGTTCCAGCACGCCAATCATGGGCAGCACCAGAATGAACAGCGACATATAACGGTTGTTGGTGAATGACTCGCCGAGGATGGAAAGGATCTCCATTGGGCTGATCTGCGCCACCAGTCCGGTCACCACACCTGCTGTGAGGATCACCAGCAGGGTGTTGAGTCGCAGTGCCAGACCCAGGGTAATAATGACGACGCCGATAAGGGGCCATAAATCGATCATAGGTATGTCAGTGTCAGTTAATTTAGTCTTGCTGAATAGCATGTGAAGACAAGGGGATTCAAGGAGGAATTGCAGAGTATTCAGAACAAAATACTGAATATTGGGCCGTCAGCCGACAAGCGGGGAATATCATGATGTTTTGTGTGCAACTTATTAACTTTGCTGCAGTGAGTGATTATTAAACGATAAATACCGGTTACAGCTGTTGCATCTTTGTCCGCTGATGTCAGCTTTGTGGTGTGAGACACAAAGTTACACTCAGTTCTATGTCAGCAGGAAGGATGAACCGTACAATAATGGCCGGAATGCAGGTTCGTCACAGGACGAAGGCTGCGGAATTTTTGACGTCATCAGTTGGAGATTGGCATGACTGCCAGCACCGCATCATCACAATTAATTAAGGTGCCGGTTTCCCGGTTGGCACTGGGGATGTATGTGACAGACGTGGATCAATCCAAAGTATTGACCGTGGTGACCGCAGGCCTGCTCAGACGCCGCGAAGCCATCTCCCGTCTTAAGCGAAGTAATATCAAGTTTGTGTGGGTAGATGCCAACAAATCCCTGCCGGGAAGTGGGTTGAATAATCAGGCGGGCAGTCGCTCTTTGCACAGAGTGGCGCAGCAGGGGTTGAAGGCTCCCAATTCCACCCGGCGACAGACGTTACTGTGCCGACAGAAGAAAGCCCGGCATCTGGTGACAGAAGCCAAGGGGATGATCCGCAAAGTACTGGGAGAGGTGTTTGAGGGCAAAGCCATCGAAGTTGCCCCGGTTGAGGTGCTGGCGGACAAAATCATTGAATCTGTGATGCTGGATACTGATGCCCTGCAGTATGTCTCGGCACTGCGCAGCAAAGATGCCTACCTGCTGGAGCATTCGGTGAATGTTGCCGTGCTGCTGGTCACCTTTGGACGTCATCTGGATCTGCCTGCAACTACCCTGAGGCAATTGGCGGTAGGGGGGATTCTGCATGACATTGGCAAAATCAGAATCGATAACAGGATACTGCATAAACCGGGCAGACTGACGCCACAGGAATATGAGCAAATCAAACAGCATCAGGCTTTCGCCATGGATGCGCTGGCCAACTCGACACAGTTGCATCCGGTGAGCAAGGAGGTGTGTTTGATGCACCATGAAAAGCTCGATGGCAGCGGCTATCCATGCGGACTGGCCGGCGATGCGATTCCACTGCACGGACGCATCAGTAATATCTGCGATATCTATGATGCACTCACGGCTGACCGTTGTTACAAAGAGGCCATGAGCCCGGCGGCGGCGTTTAAAGTGTTGTTGGGGATGACACCGGATCAGCTGGATCAGCAACTGGTCTATGAGTTTATCCGCTGTGTCGGGGTATATCCGGTTGGTTCTTTGGTGCAGCTGACTGATGGCCGGGTGGGAATAGTCTGGGATGCCTGTGGCCGGGAAGTCCGCCAGCCTGTGGTGAAATGTTTCTACTCACTGAAGCAGCAGCATTATACGGAAGTGAGTTTTGTGGATCTGCAGCGTTCACCGCTGGAGATTGAGCGGGGCATTTCCGCCGGCTCACTGACGTTCGACCCCAGCGCCTTCTTCTGAGTCGCGGCTTGATGCTGCATTGGATACCTGAGCGATAACGCTCAGGGCTGCCAGTTGATGGGCATATCTCCCCGCTCAGTCAGGATCCGGTTAACGCTGGAGAAATGCCTGCAGCCAAAAAATCCCCGGTGCGCCGACAGTGGTGACGGATGCGGGGCGCTCAGGACGATATGCCGTTGAGGGTTGATGGCCTCACCTTTTCTTTGGGCGTGCGAGCCCCATAACAGGAAAATCACGCCCTGAGCATGCTGGTTTATCTGTTGAATAACCCGGTCGGTAAAACGCTCCCATCCCAGATGCTTGTGTGAATGCGCCTGCCCGGCCTCCACTGTCAGTACCGTATTGAGCAGCAGTACACCCTGCTCTGCCCACCCCTGCAGGCAACCGTGTCTGGGGGGCTGAAATCCCGGGATATCGGCCAGCAGTTCCTGATAGATATTGATAAGTGATGGTGGCGGCTGAATGCCGTATTTTACCGAAAAACACAATCCGTGTGCCTGGCCCGGGCCGTGGTAGGGATCCTGGCCGAGAATCACTACTCTGAGACGGTCAAATGGCGTGGCACTGAAGGCGCTGAACACCTCTTCTTTGGGGGGATACACAGTCACGCCCTGTGCCCGGCGCTGGGCTACATATTTCAGCGTATCGGTAAAGTAGGGCTGATGTTTCTCATCCGACAGCAGATCTGTCCAGCTTGTCATAGCGCGTTCTCTGTTGATTAAACAGACAAAATACTATGTGGAATCGGCACTGATGTCGATGGTCAGGGATCAGCGGTTTTGAGCCAGACTGGCGAGTAGTCTGTCCATGGCTCTAAATCCCAGAGCCCGTGCCAGATGCCGGCGCTCCACCCGGGCGTCCCCATCAAGGTCGGCAATGGTGCGGGCGACCCGTTGCAATCGATGAAAACTGCGAACCGACAGACCAAGACGTTCCACACTTTGCTCCAGAAAACGCAAATCCTGCTGGCTAATTCCGGTCGTCTGAGCCAGGTGTTTGCCAGCCAGATCGCAATTGAGCATGCCGGCACGGGCCAGCTGCTTGTCTCTGGCTGCCAGAACCCGGGCCCGGATACTGGTAGTCGTTTCGCCGGGTTGCTGGGCTTCACTCAAGGTCCCGGCAGGCAACCTCGGCACGTCAATACTGAGATCAAACCTGTCCAAAAATGGCCCGGAAAGACGGGAAAGATAGCGGCTGATCTGCTCGGGCGTTGCCCGGCTTTGGGGGCCTGCATCTCCGCAGGGGCTGGGATTCATGGCTGCGATCAGCTGAAAGTCACTGGCAAAGGTGAGTTTGGCGGCCGCCCGGGAGATGACCACCTCTCCGGTTTCCAGCGGTTCACGCAGACAGTCCAGTACTTTACGTGGGAACTCTGTCAACTCATCCAGAAACAGCACGCCCTTGTGAGCCAGTGAAATTTCTCCCGGTTTGGGAATGGTACCGCCACCGACCAGTGAAATGGAGGATGAAGTGTGGTGAGGCGCCCTGAATGGGCGCTGGTAAAAGTGCTGAGGTTGAGGGTTCAGCCCTGCCACTGAGTGAATAGCCGCAACCTCCAGCGCTTCTTGATAATTCAGCGGAGGCAACAGCCCCATTATCCGGCTGGCCAACATGGTTTTGCCGGTGCCAGGGGGGCCCAAAAACAGCATGTTATGTCAATAGTGCCGTCTACGGTATGGCTAAGTTTTGGCCTTTGGGTAGACATGTTGTTTGGGGGTGTTGAGGTGGGGCTGAAGAGTAGGCTTTTGGTACTTCAATATCGAAAGTAGGTGCTTCTAGATTTAGCTGTGGGTACTTCGATTTTTAGGCTCTGGGTACTACGAAAACCATAAGCTAACAAACCATATATAACAAACCATAGAACAAACGCGTGCGCGAGCTTTCTGAAAATCCTCAAAGCAAAATCCAAAGCGTTGCAGACAGCAGACAATCCGTTGTCTTACTGCTGGTGGCGGGAGTCTCTGCAATGTTACTTAGCTTTGACTGTAAGAATGCTGCCATAAGCTCCTGTAAGCAATTTTAGGACAATAACTCAGTGCTCGGCATACGGATGCTCATGGAGGTGGGATAAGCGCTTAGGATGGCTCTCGGGGGGCTTGCATGGTTTGGAGAGTTTGACTAAGAGGCGCTGTTGTTTGTATGGACAGGCTAGCGCCTAAGTCATGGCAATTCGCTGTGCTTGGAGACACACCAGATGATGACTGCGAGGCTCAAGTTGTCTGAGGCGTAGTGAGCTTTCAGGAAGCGCTCTGAAGGACTAAGGACTATTGGCTAGGGATTGTTATACACAATCATACATGAGCTTTCAGGGACGTTAGTAGAGGGCTTGAAGCATGGCTAAGACACCAATAACCATAATCATCATTGAGCTTTCAGCAACTGCCATAGACAGGCTTCTAGCTAAGACTGGGTATAGTTATTCACTATTACAACTGAGCTTTGAGTAAGGCTAATAGCTATAGCTTTAAGTATATAGCTTTCCTCATGGCTCTTCCTGTGATGCGTCTTAAATACTTGTCTCTGGATGATGACTGCGAGCTTGCTGGTGGCTGGTGAGCTTGTGGTATGGCTTGAAGCTTGGCTTTGAGTTAGTGGCTAGTGATGATTATTCACTGTCATGGTAGGGCTGATAGCTGGCTTTAAGTCGGAGGCTGTAGGTAAGGCTAATAGCTTTATCTTAAAGTTTTTCTCATGGCTTCTATTGATGCGTCCAATTAGAAAGCTTGGTGCTTGGAGTTGAGCTGTAACCCATTAGATGCGTCCTAAAAAAAGAAGCCCTTTGATGCGTCCTAAAAAGGCAGGAGGGCGTACACCGTACAGTTTAAGTGTTTGCTTTGGGCGTACGCATCTTCCACATTTTGTTGTAAGGATTACTTATAGCCGCCAATGAACCGATAAAGGGTAGTGACACCAATTCCAACAGCTTTAGCCGCAGCCTCTTTTGTTAACCCCTTCTCGACATACTCAAGCGCCTTTTGGCACGCCTGCACTGTCTTCGGGGATTGCTGCTTGCCCTTGAACTTACCTTCAGCTTGAGCACGCTTAATGCCGACCTTCTGCTTCTCCAGTATCTCTTCACGCTGCATCTCAGCAACGCTAGCCAAGATGACCAGAAGCATCTTCCCGTTAGGTGAGCAGACGTCCAGCATCCCCAAGTCATACACAAAGACAGATACACCAAGCTCCCTCATCTCCTGAACAAACTCAGAGACGTCTGAAGTGCAACGCCCTAAGCGGCTTACAGACTGCACCAAAACAGAGTCACCCGTCTTCACTGTGTCCCTGAGCTTTGCGAACTGCTCACGGCCAGCGACGGACTTACCTGAAGCCTTCTCCTTAAAGATGACTGCGTCTTGCCAACCTGCTTGGCCTTGCAGCAGTGCTACCTGTTGGTCAACGTTCTGGTCTTGTGTACTAACTCGCCCGTAAATGTATTGCATATCAACTGCCTAACTGTCCAGTCCTTCCGGATAAGTGGTTATACGGTAATCCTTCCGAATAGGTTGGTCAACAAGTTTACGGAAGAATATTTTCGGTTGTTCGTAAGGGTATACCTTTGCGATAGACAGGAAGGGAATGAAGCAGGGCTTTATGTGTTGGCTGTTGGTGGTGGCTTTGGGCTTGGCTGGTGGTTCTTGGTGGGGGCTATGGGGGTAATGGGCTGAGTGATTAGTTATATATATCGTCTCAGAATTTTTTGAGTAAAAACTTTGGGCAGTATTAAAAGGGAGCATGATGCCCCCCTTTGTTGGCTTACCTTCAATCAGTCTTTCAGCGAACGTACAAACTCGTACATTTCTGAAAGCGTTGAATAAACCTCACTTACAAATGTGTAGCGGAGCACTGACCAGCATAGCTTTGCCAATAAAGGCTTTGCTTTGATAAGCGTGCGCCTACATCTAAGTCTGTCCCAAAGAGGGGAAGACATAGACAGCTTGTTGGTATATCTCATACAGCAGTCTCAGGTCATAACACTTGTGATATCCCCTGCTTAACTGCTACAGTTATGACGAGTCGAGTCTTCTTGGCGGATGATATTGATTCGTTACAACGCACAGGCAGTTGGTTTCTAGTGTCTGAGCTACGTTAGTGGTACAGAGGGAGGTGTCCAGATGGGCTCCTCCTTTTTCATTGGCTTTAAAATCACCAACTTGTCTACCAGTGTGATGAGGTTTTTAGGGATTTGCAAGTTGCAATTCAGGTGACATCCTGTGGATAAAATGAGGATAATTGCTGTGGGTAAGTACCTTGTAACCCTCAGAGCCAATAGCATCATTGCTTTGGGTAAAGTTGTGAATAAAGCTAAATAAAATTATCGTGCGTGATGATGGCGCTAAATGTCCATGATGTATGGTTGAAAAAAGGGAAGGGCTGTGAAATCTGACGGATAACTCCCCTCGCTATCTCACAGATTTCACGTAGCAATGCGTCATGCAACCCTTAAGGGCGGGACTTAGGCTGCTGTTGGGACTTTAGGCCAGCCATACGTCGTTCATAGCCTTCCATCTCGAAGCCAATATGAAGTCCTGTTTCAGACCTCCAGTACCACATTCCCTTGTCGAACCTGCGAGTAACCTTCACGCCATTGATGACAATGAAGTCTTCCCCGACACGTAAGTCCAGGCTGGTAGACAGGAACATCCGATAAAGGTCTTGGCGCGTCTCTAGCTGGCCTGAATCCTTAGCTAGTAGCTCAACCTGTTTGTCTGGCGACATAGGCTTAGGAAGCGTCTCAGCATCTTTAATCCACTCTTTCAGCTCTGCTTCTTGCTGCCTTAATTCCTGAAGCTTGGCTGCTAGCCGTTCATCAAGTCCAATGGAAGTGATTGCGTCTGTAACCCTGTCTAGCTGTGCTTGAACTTCATAAAGCTGTCCCTTCTTGCTCTCAATCTCGTTCATTGAATGACTGCGCTCAGGGGCAATAAGCGTCTGACCGGAGTGAGCTAAGACAGTAAGGGCGACAATCTCGATTTGCTGGTATTGCATGTAGGGGAGCTTGCAGTTCCTTCCATCAATACGATTGGCACAACAAAGATAAACCTCATTAGCTTTTGTCCCTTTGTCTGAATAGCGCATGTTAGCGCCACAGCAAGCGCATTTAGCTATCTTGCTGAACAGGTTGTTGAGCTTCTGCTTGCGTACTGCATTGCTGCCTTTAAGCGCTTTTGTGCGGCCACGAACAGCCCAATACGTGTCTTCATCAACGATTGATGGGTAATAGTCTGTAATGAGTTCACCGACAGGTACTCTGTTTGAAGCGTTTCCAACATGTGGCTGGTAGTGTCCAATTGGTGCACCACAGGTGATTAGCCTTGCAAGAGTAGTCCTAGCCCAAGGCTTACCTGATGGGGCTAAGACACCTTGCTCATTCAGAATGCGTACAGTGGCAGTACGTCCTAGACCGCTAGCCAGAAGCTCAAAGGCTTTCCGTACCCTGTCTGCACGTTCTTCTATCACCTCGAAGCAGCGCTTTCCGTTCTCATCGGTGACGACTTTAAGCCAGTGGGGGATTGTGAGAGTGACAATTCCACCGTTATAGGCTTCCTGCTTTTTCCTTTTCCATGAAGCCGATAGCCTGACACTCTTGGTTTTGGATTCATCATAAGCCCTTTGCATTGAGCACAATGACATCATGAGCTGAACCATATCTGCCCCTTCCTTGAATACCGACTTGTCGATAAGCGTAACGATGGTTACTCCAAGGTTCAGGATGTTCAGGAAAAGCTGTAGAGCTTTGCTCACTTCCATCCTCGAAAGCCTGTCTAGTGACTCTACAATAAGCGTCACATTGTTAGGTATGTCACCACGTTCAACTCCTTTAATAAACTCAGACAATGCGCCCTCGCAGGCATTCTTACCTTTGAATGCAGACACTCCAGCGTCAAAAAGGATGCTTTCGTCTAGCTCTAAGTTGTTCTGAGCGCAGTAGACGCGTGCAGCTTCAATCTGTCGTCTGTAGCTGTCGCCTTTGGCCTGCTTAGGGGTTGAGAAACGGATATAACTAATTGCTTTGGTCTTGGGTTTGATTGGTGCCATTACTACTACCTGAAAGTAAGACAAGCAGTGCCTTTGTTGGACACGGCTTAGGGTAAACACTGTAGTTGCGTCTTAAATGCTTTCAGTGACTGCTAATCACACCAGTTGGGCTTCTTCGAGCCGCTGTATGGGACTGCAAGCTTCTGCTGTAGGAGTATGTCTCCAAGGCTCTTTCCGTCCACGTATACGCTTGCTATGAGCCTGAAGTACTTACCTCTGGATATGTCTTTAAGTTCAATCTGTTTGGCTGCTCTGAGTTGAGAAACAGTGAACTGTTTGGCTGCTCTGGCTAGCTCCTTTTCCTTCTGGCATTTGCCTCTAAGTTCAGGTGTGTCTATGCCTCGAATCCTGACAGGAATGTTAAGCCCAACTATGGGAGGCCATTCAGCTATGTTGGCATTGAATGTATCGCCATCATGGATAGATATAACTTGAGACACAGGCACTGAGTCAGCAGCTACAAGAGGGCTGAAAGTGATGGTTATGGTGAGTAAGAGTGATTTGTAAGTCATTGGTTTACATAGGACGCAACTGTTGTTGGCTGTATCGTCCTAACTTGAGCAAATTATGGCAACCGGCGGCAGCAATTTCCAATGCCTGTTTGGCTTGATACTGGCCTATGACTTCACTCATACAATGGCTGGATTGTGGTGTTGCCGGTGCGAGCCAGTCGGTTTGTGATGTCAGCCCGGGGAACTCCTGCTGACCATGCAGGGCAGCACTCAACTGCTGCAGATGCGTGGCAAACCTGACCTTGTGATAGCCCACCAGTTCGGCTTCTGGCCGGTTGCCCGCCGGCAGGATAAGCATGCGATCTGCCAGTTGCGCCTGAATGATCATGGGCAGCATGCCGGGGCATTCCCTGACTTCGCCAGACAGTGCCAGCTCTCCGGCAAACTCGGTATCTTTAAGTGCTTGTGGTGGGAGTTGCCCCGATGCTGCCAGGATGCCTATGGCGATGGGCAGATCGTAGCGTCCGCCCTGTTTGGGGAGCTCCGCGGGCGCCAGATTGACCGTGATACGACGCATGGGAAATTCAAAACCGGAATTGATGATAGCGCTGCGCACCCGCTCCCGTGATTCCTTGACTGAGGTCTCAGGTAATCCGACCAAATTAAACGCAGGCAGGCCGTTGCTCAGGTGGACTTCTACTGTGACTGCCAGCGCGTCAACGCCACTGAGCGCACGGGTCATGACGCAGGCCATCGCCATAAATCAATTCCTTTTGAGTTAAGTATGGTCTTGGAGTCAGTCGTGATAGTTAACGACCTGCGGCTGTTCCATGTCAGGGTGATATACCTGAAAGCTGCAGGTGCTGCGTTTTGCCTGATACATGGCGATATCGGCTGATACCATCAGGCTTTCCCTGTCTTTGCCATCCTGGGGAAAGACCGCGATACCAATACTGGCCTCAACCGATTCCTGAAAACGGCCGCAATTGAACGGCTGCGCCAACTTATCCTTGATCTGTCTGGCAACATCCATTGCTTCGTCAAGGTTACTTTGAGGCAGTAAAATCGCCAGCTCATCGCCACCTATCCTGGCTGCCAGAGCGCTGGCCGGAATCGTGTTCTGCAATCGTCTGGCGATGGTTTGCAGCACCATGTCACCATGATCATGACCGTAGGTATCGTTGATGGGCTTGAAGTTGTCGACATCGACCAGCATAAAACAAAAGTTGGCCTCAGGCTGACTGGCCAGATCGTCCAATTGTTCGTAAAGGCTGAGTCGGTTGGGCAGTCCGGTCAGGGAATCGTGATAGGCCATAAAGTGTTTTTGTTCGGCAACCTTTTTCAGATCGCCTATGGTCTGGCGGCTCATGCGGGTGATGATGTAAACAAAGCCTCCGCCACCACAGAATATGGCTGACACCACCATGTCGACCGAGTTAACCGTCTTGCTGGCCAGTACCCATACAAAGCCGATATAACCGAGCACAAACAGCAGAATCATACTGGCCAGCACCAACCAGCCATTGTGCTGGTAGTCAGACATGTGAATGATTTGAAACGCCGGAGACAAAGCGCTCAGCAGGCCGGTCAAACCGACACAAACTATGATGATTGCCAGTATTTCCATATGCTTTCGCCAAGTGGTTTGCACTAAGTATAGTCAAGGGTGAAAAATGCCAACTTTGGAAACCACTGGAAACTGAGACTGGGTCAGGATGGGAATTGCTGCGTAAGCCGTAACCGCAGTGCTAACCGGGTAATGCGTTGTAACCGACTGCATTTTGCTGATGTCAATTGTGTGGCAGTGGTCATACCGTGGCTGCGGGTGTGACGCTGGCCTCGCCAATCCGGCGGGCCTGGGTATATAATGTGCGCAGCAGATTTGCTGTTCAACTTCAGGGAGAGGTGCTTAAGCCCTATGCAGGGAATATAAGTGACGTCCCTTTTACGCCTGGCTTAAGCCGCACTCAATCTCTTATTTGCTCCTCACGATTTCCTGTTTGGACTTGAGGTTTCAAACCTGCTCTCCCAATTTAACGCATGTTTCTCTGCCGGAGCGTGCTCCAAGGTGCTTTATGGGCTTATTTGAAAACTTATTGATTATATTCTGTTTAATTAGTGTCAGTTGCTTCTTCTCCATGTCAGAGATCTCCCTCGCAGCCGCACGTAAAATGCGACTGCGTCAGTCGCTGGAAGAGGGGGATCTGCGCGCCGGAAAGGTACTGCAGCTGCAGGAGCATCCAGGCAGCTTCTTTACCGTGGTGCAAATTGGTTTGAATGCCGTGGCGATCCTCGGTGGTATTGTGGGCGAGTCCTCGTTCACGCCTTATTTCAAAGAGCTGCTGGTGGGCGTTCTGCCTGCGCCTTATCTGGATAAGGTCAGCTTTTTGCTGTCGTTTGCCATGGTAACCAGTCTGTTTATTCTGATCGCCGATCTTATGCCCAAGCGCATCGCCATGGCGATCCCTGAAAAAGTGGCTGTGGTGCTGGTGGGGCCGATGCAGATTTGTATTGCCGTACTCAAACCTGTGGTGTGGCTGTTCAATAAGCTGGCCGACGGTATTATGAATCTGCTCAGCGTGCCGACTGTACGCAACGATGACATCACCACCGACGATATTTATGCGGTGATGGATGCCGGTGCTGAAGCCGGGGTGCTGGATCGCGGCGAGCAGCAGATGATCGAAAATGTATTTGAGATGCAGTCCATTCCGGTCACTGCCGCCATGACCTCACGGGAAAGTCTTGTGTATTTTTTCACCACTGATACCGAAGAGGATATCAAACGCAAGATCGGTGAAGATCCTCACTCCAAGTTTCTGGTGTGCGATGGTCAGCTGGAAAACATCAAGGGCTTTGTGGATTCCAAAGAGTTGCTGATCAAATTGATCAACGGCAAGAAGCTGAATTTGAGTGATTCCAGCGTACTGCACTCCTGCCCGATTATTCCGGATACTCTGAATCTGGCCGAAGCCATGGAGTACTTCAAGAAACACAGAGCCGATTTTGGCGTGGTGATGAACGAGTACGCGCTGGTGGTGGGGATAGTCACCAGTAATGATTTGCAAAGTGCGGTAATGGGCACCTGGGCACTGCATGATGTGGAAGAGCAGATTGTTGCCCGTGACAACAACTCCTGGCTGGTTGATGGTGTAACGCCAATCACTGATGTGATGCGTGCGTTCGATATTGAAGAGTTTCCCTACAGCGAGAATTACGAAACTGTGGCCGGCTTCGTAATGTACATGCTGCGTAAAATCCCCAAACGCACCGATTTTGTGGTGTACGGTGGCTACAAGTTTGAAGTGGTCGACATCGACTCTTTCCGGGTTGATCAGCTGTTGGTGACCCGGGTAGAACCGACGGACAAGTTGCAGTCAGCACTGCCGGATAAGGATGAGACACTCTGATCCTGCAATCTATACTTCGTTGGATTGCCACCGCTCAACAGGCTGTTGATTAACAGCGCTATTGATTGATGACACTGAGAAACGCACTGATGATGCCATCATCAGTGCGTTGTTTTTTGCAGCAGCAGCCCAGCACAAAAGGCTCAATCGGCACCGGAGATTCAAGCAGTTCAATTCTGTCCCGCACCGGACTGTGAGCCAGCACCGCCATCGGCAGAATACTCACGCCACAGCCCAGCGCCACCATAGAGGTGATGGCTTCATGTCCTGAAGCCTGAGCATAGATGGTCGGTCTTATTCCCATCTGCCGAAACCAGGCATCACAGCGACGCCTTGCCGGGCCGTGATCCGGCACGATAAACGGCAGTTGCTCCCATGGAACCGGCTTTTGTTGCAGCAATTGCCGGGTGTGGCAGGGCACCACAGGCACGCTCAGGTGCAACGCCACGGTATCGATAGCGATGAAGGCCAGGCTGGTGGGCAGTATGTCCGGTCTGGCGGCAATGGCGATATCCGCCCGTCCCTGCTGCACTTCGGCAACCGCATTGGCGGCATCGCCGGTGATCAGATTGATCTCTACCGCCGGTTGTTCGCGCCGGAATTTATCCAGTAATGCCGGCAGATGACTGTAGGCTGCGGTGACCGAGCAATACAGGTTCAGCCTGCCGGTCAACTGGGTCTGGGGATCCAGTCGGGCTTTGAGCTGCTGCCAGTCTGCCACCGTTTGCCGGGCAAAGTGCTGAAACTCCCTTCCTGCCCGGGTCAGGGCTACCGATCTGTTGTCCCGCTCCATCAAACTGCTGCCAACCTGCTGCTCAAGTCGTTGCAGCGCCCGGCTGAGCGTCGATGGGCTCATGTGCATCTGCTCTGCCGTGCGGCTGAAATTGAGGCTGTCACACAAGTGCAGGTAGAGCTGCAGTGAGCGGATATCCATAAGCTGATTATTTTCCAACGAGTGATGGTTATGTTGCAAAATGCGCAACAACATTTTGTGAATATATCATTTCAAGCAACATTTGCCATGGGATATAGTGTGAAACAGTGCAAATCCTGGCCACAATTTGGTGCCTGGGATTATGCAAATTCAAACATTTATCAGCAGTAGGTGCGCAGGATGGCTAATTACTTCAATACCCTGAATTTACGTCAGCAGTTGTCCCAGTTGGGTCAGTGTCGCTTTATGGATAAGGATGAGTTCAGCAATGGCTGCGACTACATCAAAGACTGGAACATAGTGATTCTGGGCTGCGGTGCCCAGGGGCTGAATCAGGGCCTGAACATGCGTGATTCAGGGCTGAAGATTGCCTACGCCCTGCGTGCGGAAGCGATTGCCGAGAAACGTGCTTCCTGGCAGCGAGCCACTGAAAACGGTTTTACCGTGGGCAGTTTTGAAGAGCTGATCCCGCAGGCCGATCTGGTGCTTAACCTGACGCCGGACAAACAGCACACCCCTGTGGTCAATGCGGTGATGCCACTGATGAAGCAGGGCGCAACCCTGTCTTACTCCCATGGTTTTAACATAGTGGAAGAGGGCATGCAGGTGCGCCCTGATATCACAGTCATCATGGTGGCGCCCAAGTGTCCGGGTACCGAAGTACGTGAAGAGTACAAGCGTGGTTTTGGCGTGCCGACCCTGATCGCCGTCCATCCGGAAAACGATCCCAAGGGTGATGGTCTGGAGATCGCCAAGGCCTATGCCAGTGCCACAGGGGGCGATCGCGCCGGGGTACTGCACTCCTCCTTTATTGCTGAAGTGAAATCCGATCTGATGGGTGAGCAGACCATCCTGTGTGGCATGCTGCAAACCGGTGCCATTCTGGGTTATGACAAAATGGTCGCTGACGGTGTTGAGCCAGGCTACGCCGCCAAACTCATTCAGCAGGGCTGGGAAACCGTGACCGAGGCGCTCAAGCACGGCGGTATTACCCATATGATGGACCGCCTGTCCAACCCGGCCAAAATCGCCGCCTTCGAGCTGGCGGAAGAATTAAAGACGCTGCTTAAGCCGCTGTTTGAAAAGCACATGGACGACATCATCAGCGGCGAATTTTCCCGCACCATGATGCAGGACTGGGCTAACGATGACGCCAATCTGCTGCGCTGGCGCGCCGAAACCAATGAAACCGGCTTTGAGTGTGCGCCCAAGTACACCGGGCATATCGCCGAGCAGGAATATTTCGACAAGGGCATTTTCCTGGTGGCCATGATCAAGGCCGGTGTGGAGCTGGCGTTCGATACCATGGTGGATGCCGGTATTATCGAAGAGTCTGCATACTATGAGTCACTGCACGAGACACCGCTGATCGCCAACACCATTGCCCGCAAGCGTTTGTATGAAATGAATGTGGTGATTTCCGATACGGCGGAATACGGTTGCTACCTGTTCAACCATGCGGCAGTGCCACTGCTGCGTGACTTCGTCAATGCCATGTCCAGTGAGTATCTGGGCGCTGGCCTGAAATCTACCAGTAATCAGGTAGATAACGTACGTCTTATCGAAGTGAACCAAGCTATTCGCAACACGGCGGTTGAGTACATCGGCGAAGAGCTGCGCGGTTATATGACAGATATGAAGCGTATTTCTGCCCAATAAGTGTGAACATTGGGCGCAGTCTTCTTAGCCACAGAGGCTGCGTCCAGTTTTTTACCCGGTGGCGGACAAGTTGAATATTTTTTGAATTGTTACGAAACAAAGCGATTAGTGGTTGTGTTGGTTAACGGCTTTATGCTATTGCTTAAAAGGTATTCATCGGTCAGGCGCCTTTGTGGCTGCCAAACCGGGATGAACTGAAGAATTCAAGGAAACTGTCAACCCATGTTTAACCCTCTGTCCGCTCTAATCACAACAGCAACAGCGCTGATCCTAGTGATTATTACCGTGGTGATTATTAAGTCACAGCGGGGGCGGCTTATGGCCAGTTGACAGCCGAAAGGCGACAAAATCGTCAACCCCCCGCTCCGAAAGGACCGGGGGGTTTTTCGTTATCAGGGCAGTGAAAAAATGACAGACACGACGCAGCAGCAACAACAGGATAATCACACCAGGCAGATCCGCGGCGCAGATGCCGTAGTCAAAGTACTGGCCGCCCATGGTGTAGATCGGGTATTCGGTTATCCGGGTGGTGCCATTATGCCGATATACGATGCCCTATATGACGGAGAGGTTGAGCATGTACTGACCCGTCACGAGCAGGGCGCGGCTTTTGCCGCGGTGGGTTATGCCAGGGCCAGCGGCCGTACCGGTGTATGTCTGGCCACCTCAGGTCCGGGGGCCACCAATCTGATTACTGCGCTGGCCGATGCTCTGCTGGATTCAGTGCCTGTGGTGGCTATCACAGGGCAGGTGCCGAGATCGCTGATTGGCACCGATGCTTTCCAGGAGATCGATGTGCTTGGTCTGTCGCTGTCCTGCACCAAGCACAGCTTTATGGTCAATTCAGTTGATGAGCTGATCCCGACTCTGTATCAGGCTTTTGAACTGGCCGCCGAAGGACGTCCCGGCCCCGTGCTGGTGGATATTCCCAAAGATATTCAGGTGGCGCAGCTGGAGTATCGCCGTCCGTTGCAGCCCGTCAGTGATCCCATTCCGCTATCGCCGGATCAGTTGGAGCAGGCCCGCGCGTTAATTGCCAGTGCCCACAAGCCGATGGCCTATGTCGGCGGTGGCGTGGGTATGGCCGGCGCGGTTGAGCCGCTGCGCCGTTTTCTCAGGCAAACTCAAATGCCTTCTGTCTGCACCCTTAAAGGCCTGGGCTGTGTGCCTGGTGATGACGAGTTGTATCTGGGTATGCTCGGCATGCATGGTCTCAAAGCCGCCAATCTGGCGGTGCAGGAGTGCGATCTCCTGCTGGTAATTGGCGCCCGCTTCGATGACAGGGTGACAGGTAAGCTGTCGACCTTTGCGCCCAACGCCAAAGTGATCCACCTGGATATTGATGCGGCTGAGCTTGGCAAACTGCGCCGCCCTGATGTGGCAATCGCCGCCGATCTGTGTGATGTGCTGCCGGCGATCAGCATGGAGCTGGCGATTCAGCCCTGGCGTGACAGTGTCGCCGCACTTAAACAACAGCATGCCTGGGATTATGACCATCCGGGCGAACTTATCTATGCCCCGGCCATGCTTAACAGCCTGTCACGCAAACTGTCACAAAAACTGCCGCAGGACAGCGTGGTGGCCTGCGATGTCGGTCAGCACCAGATGTGGGTGGCGCAGCACATGAGTTTTGCCCGCCCTGAGGATCACCTCTCCAGCGCCGGTCTTGGCACCATGGGCTTTGGTTTGCCCGCCGCCATTGGCGCTCAGTTTGCCCGGCCCAACGCCACTGTGGTGGCGGTATCCGGCGACGGCTCTTTTATGATGAATGTGCAGGAGCTGGCCACCATCAAACGCATGGGCTTGCCGGTGAAAATTCTGCTGCTCAACAATCAGAAGCTGGGCATGGTCAAGCAGTGGCAGCAGCTGTTTTTCGACGGTCGTCTGAGTGAAACCGACCTGTCCGATAACCCGGATTTTCTGCTGTTGGCTTCGGCTTTCAATATTCCCGGGCGGCATATCAGTAAGGCCAGTGAAGTAGACAGCGCGCTGGATGAAATGCTGGCCGCCCCCGGCCCTTTTATGTTGCATGTCGCCATCGACGATGGCTTTAACGTCTGGCCCCTGGTTCCCCCCGGCGCCGCCAATAACCAAATGCTCGACAGTATGGAGAAACAGAGATGATGCATTCACTGGAGTTGGAAGTCAGTCGCCAACCTGAGGTGTTGGAGCGGGTATTGCGGGTGGTGCGCCACCGTGGTTTCAGGGTAACCCATATGCAGATGCGTGAGCAGGGCGACAGCAGTCTGCTGGCCATGACAGTCGAGGCCGAGCGGGCGATTGAGCTGCTCAGCAACCAGCTGTCCAAGCTGGTGGATGTGAATTTGTGTACCGTATTGAATGAGCAGGCTGCCAGAGCTGCCCGCGTCTAATTACCGAATCTAATCATTGAACAGAACAGTCAGCAGTAAGGATCCAGGATGGCAAAGTTAAGATCAGCAACCAGTACTCAGGGACGCAACATGGCCGGTGCGCGGGCATTGTGGCGTGCCACCGGGGTGAAAGACTCGGATTTCGGCAAGCCCATTATCGCCATCGCCAACTCCTTTACCCAGTTTGTGCCTGGCCATGTGCATCTTAAAGATATGGGTGCGCTGGTGGCCGGTGCCATCGAGCAGGCCGGTGGTATTGCCAAAGAGTTCAATACCATAGCTGTGGATGATGGCATCGCCATGGGCCACAGCGGCATGCTTTACTCCTTGCCATCGCGGGAACTGATTGCCGACAGTGTCGAGTACATGGTCAATGCTCACTGCGCCGATGCGCTGGTGTGTATCTCCAACTGCGACAAGATCACCCCGGGCATGCTGATGGCTGCGCTGCGTTTGAATATCCCTGTGGTGTTTGTCTCCGGCGGCCCGATGGAAGCGGGCAAGACCAAGCTGTCGGATAAAATCATCAAGCTGGATCTGGTGGATGCCATGGTGGCCGGCGCCGATCACCGCGTCAGTGATGCCGATTCAGAAAAAATCGAGCGCAGTGCCTGCCCGACCTGCGGCAGCTGCTCCGGCATGTTTACCGCCAACTCCATGAACTGTTTGACCGAAGCGCTGGGGCTGTCGTTGCCGGGCAATGGCTCTTTACTGGCTACCCATGCCGATCGCCGTGAGCTGTTTCTGCAGGCCGGCCGCCGGGTGATGGCGCTGGCGAAACGTTATTATGAGCAGGATGATGAATCTGTGCTGCCACGCAATATCGCCAACTTCAAGGCCTTTGAAAACGCCATGACTCTGGATATCGCCATGGGCGGCTCATCCAATACCGTGCTGCACCTGCTGGCAGCGGCGCAGGAGGCGGAAGTAGACTTCACCATGGCGGATATCGACCGCCTGTCACGCAAGGTGCCGCACCTGTGTAAAGTGGCGCCCTCCACCCCTAAATATCATATGGAAGATGTGCATCGCGCCGGTGGCGTAATGGGCATTCTGGGTGAGTTAAACCGCGCCGGACTCTTGCATACCGATGTGGGCCATGTAGCACTGGATGATGGCGATTTAACGGCAGTGCTGGCGCGCTTTGATGTCACTGTCACTGATGATGAGCAGGTGCGGCAGATGTTTCGCGCCGGGCCTGCCGGTATTCCTACCACCCAGGCGTTCAGTCAGGATTGTCGCTGGGACACGCTGGATGTGGATCGCCGTGAAGGCTGTATCCGCAGTCGTGAATTTGCCTTCAGCCAGGACGGCGGGCTGGCGGTGCTTTCCGGCAATATCGCCGAAAACGGCTGCATAGTGAAAACTGCCGGGGTGGATGAGTCCAACCTGACGTTCAAAGGCAGCGCCAGAGTCTATGAGAGTCAGGACGATGCGGTGGCCGGCATCCTTGGCGGCGAAGTGGTGGCCGGTGATGTGGTGGTGATCCGCTACGAAGGCCCCAAAGGCGGCCCGGGGATGCAGGAGATGCTGTATCCCACCAGCTACCTCAAATCCCGCGGTCTGGGCACCCAGTGCGCGCTGATCACCGACGGGCGCTTCTCCGGCGGTACATCCGGCTTGTCTATCGGTCATATTTCTCCCGAGGCGGCGTCCGGCGGCACTATTGCCCTGATTGAAAATGGCGATGCCATCTCGATCGACATTCCCGGCCGCAGTATCTCCCTGGAGGTGAGTGAGGCCGAGTTGCAGGCGCGCCGTGAGGCCATGCAGGCCAAAGGGCCGCTGGCGTGGAAGCCGCTGGCGCGGGTGCGTCCTGTATCTCTGGCTTTGAAGGCTTATGCCATGCTGGCCACCAGTGCCGACAAGGGCGCAGTGCGCGATAAAAGCCTGTTGTCTGAGTAAAAAGGGGAGGACGATTGATGCTGGCCCTTGCCAAAGAATCACAGTTAAATCTGGCCAACTATTACCTGCAGCGGATCTTGCGCTCGCGGGTGTATGACATCGCCAGTGTCACGCCTCTGCAGCCGATGGACAAACTCTCAGCCCGGCTGGGTTGTCAGGTGCTGCTCAAGCGTGAAGATCTGCAGCCGGTGCACTCCTTTAAACTGCGCGGTGCCTACAACCGCATTGCGGCCTTGAGCCAGGCTGAGCAGGCGCGGGGGGTGATATGTGCCTCGGCCGGTAACCATGCTCAGGGGGTGGCGATGTCCGCCTCCAGTCTGGGGATCTCGGCGGTGATCGTCATGCCCACTACCACGCCGGATATCAAGGTGGATGCGGTGCGTCGCCGCGGCGGCACTGTGGTGCTGCATGGCCAGTCATTCGATATGGCCAATGACCATGCCAAAGCCCAGGCGGCGGCAGAGGGGCGGGTGTATATCGCGCCATTTGATGATGAAGCGGTGATCGCCGGGCAGGGCACAGTAGCGCAGGAGATGCTGCAACAGCAGCAGGATCTGCAGGCTGTTTATGTACCGGTTGGCGGTGGCGGGCTGGTGGCCGGGATTGCCGCCTACTACAAGGCAGTGATGCCTGAGGTGAAGGTTATCGCGGTTGAGCCTGAGGATGCTGCTTGTCTGAAAGTTGCCATGGAGGCGGGTGAGCCTGTGACCCTGGCTCAGGTCGGGCTGTTTGCCGATGGCGTGGCGGTCAAGCGCATCGGCGAGGAAACTTTCCGGCTGGCGCAGGCCTTTGTCGATGAGGTGGTGACCGTCAGCTCTGATGAGATCTGCGCGGCGGTTAAGGATATCTTTGAAGACACCCGGGCGATTGCCGAGCCTGCCGGCGCGCTGGCACTGGCCGGGCTTAAGAAGCACACTGCCGCGCTGGCACTGGCCGGGCTTAAGAAGCACACTGCCGCGCTTGGCACTGACAAGCCTGCCAAAGTCGCGGCCATTCTCAGCGGTGCCAATGTTAATTTTCACAGCCTGAGATATGTGTCCGAGCGCTGTGAGCTGGGCGAGCATCGTGAGGCGGTGCTGGCGGTCAAAGTGCCTGAAATCCCGGGTAGTTTCCTGCGTTTTTGCGAGCATCTGGGTAATCGCGCCATCACAGAGTTTAACTATCGCTTCAGCGGCCGTAATGGTGCCGTGGTGTTTGCCGGTATTCGCTTAAGCAGCGGTCAGGCTGAGTTGGATGAGATTATCTCTGGCCTCAGTGCACAGGGCTTTGAAGTGCAGGACTTGTCCCACGATGAAACCGCCAAACTGCATGTGCGCTATATGGTGGGTGGTCGTCCGCCGGAGCAACTGCAAGAGCGCTTGTTCAGTTTTGAATTTCCTGAACATCCGGGCGCGCTGCTGAAGTTTCTTACTACCTCACGCAGCAAGTGGAATATCAGTCTGTTCCACTACCGCAACCATGGCGCAGCCTTTGGCCGGGTGCTGGTGGGGTTTGAAGTACCAAAGCAGGATGGGGAGTTGTTCCAGCAGTTTTTGGATGAGCTGGGGTTTGTGTATCAGGAAGAAACAACAAGCCCCGCTTATAAACTGTTTTTGACTTAGGGCAGTGGATCTTTTTCATCAATACTGCGTTATCGGCTGCTCGTGTAGCGCTGCTACACGTCGCAACCTCTGGCCTTGTCTTGAAGAAAAATCTCTCACTGCAGGACAAGATTTAGCAGGTCTTATTTAACTCCGTTATGGCTTGAACTGCATGTGAATTGAGTCATTTACGCAGCGATATGAAGCAATCAGATGCCGCTGGTAACTGTTGACAATAGGATATTGTCGCTGAGCGTCCTGGGATGGATTTACAAGTCACCTGTGGCCGTCTGTTGTTACTGCCAATGTTTGTTGTGGGTCTTTATCTTTGGTCATTATTGACGTCGGTTGAAACTTGTCTATACAAGTTGAGTGCATCGGTTTCTGCCTTGTTTGCCGAGCAGTGGAGCAGGTTTGGTGAAATACGCTGAAAACCCGTTTCCAGTCAAAGTTAGCCTAAAGCAGGGGCTGTACGCCGGGCTGAATGTGATAACGTAAGCTGCTGAGTGATAACTCTAAACCCGGCGGGCACGGCTGATGTCGAACCTGCCCATTGAAGGAGAATGACATGATTGCTGCACCCAAGTTTCCGCCCTTTAATCCGCCCCGCCGCATTCTGATGGGGCCCGGGCCATCTGATGTTTATCCTGAGGTGCTGGCGGCGCAATCCAAACCCACAGTTGGTCACCTGGATCCCTTGTTTGTCGGCATGATGGACGAGCTCAAGGCGCTTATCCAGTATGCTTTCCAAACCGAAAATGAGGTCACTGTGGCGGTATCTGCGCCCGGCAGCGCCGGCATGGAAACCTGCTTTGTCAATCTGGTGGAGCCGGGTGACAAGGTGATCGTGTGTCGCAATGGTGTGTTTGGCGAACGTATGCGCCAGAACGTCGAGCGCTGTGGCGGTCAGGTGGTGATGGTGGACAACGAGTGGGGTGAGCCGGTGGATCTGGCCGAAGTGGAAGTGGCGCTGCATGCCAATCCCGATGCCAGATTCCTCGCTTTTGTGCATGCTGAAACCTCTACCGGCGCGCTGTCGGATGCCAAAGGTCTGTGTGCGCTGGCCAAACAACACAATTGCCTGAGCATTGTCGATGCGGTGACCTCGCTGGGCGGGGTTGAGCTGCGAGTAGACGAGTGGGGCATAGATGCCATCTACTCAGGGTCGCAGAAGTGCTTGTCCTGCGTGCCGGGGTTATCGCCTGTGTCTTTCTCTCCGGCAGCGGTAGAGAAAATCAAATCCCGTAAAACCCCGGTGCAAAGCTGGTTTTTGGATCAGACCCTGGTGATGGGTTACTGGAGTGGGGCCGGTAAACGCAGTTATCACCATACTGCGCCGGTCAACGCCCTGTATGCCCTGCATGAGGCACTCAGATTGCTGGCCAACGAAGGGCTGGAAAACGCCTGGCAGCGTCATCGCGATATGCATCAGCTGCTGAAGGCTGGCCTTGAAAAGCAGGGACTGGAGTTTGTGGTTGAAGACGCAAGCCGGTTGCCACAGCTCAATGCCGTGTATATTCCCGATGGTGTGGATGACGCTGCGGTGCGCAAGCAATTGCTGGAGCAGTACAATCTGGAGATTGGGGCGGGCTTGGGTGCGCTGGCGGGTAAAGCCTGGCGGATCGGCCTGATGGGTTTTGGTGCACGCCGTGAAAACGTCGCCCTGTGCCTGCGGGCACTGGAGGATGTATTGAAGTAATCCCTTTCTTTAATGGAAAAAGCGCTTCACCACGAAGCGCTCACTCCGTTTGCTACACAGAGGACACGAAGGAAAAAAAAAGATGGCTATTTGAGCTGTTCTTCGCGTCCTTCGTGTTCTTCTTGATTAGATTCTCTTTTCTCTTCTAAGTCGCTTATGCCAGTTCCACCAGACGTTTGGCGACCTGATAGCTGGCGACAAACGATGGCAGCGGCAGGAACTCATACTTGCTGTGGAAGTTATGGGCGCCGGTAAAGAAGTTGGGGGTGAACAGCCCCATGGCCGACAGGGCTGAGCCGTCGGTGCCGCCGCGCATGGGAATGGTTTTGGCCGGAATATCCAGATCCTGCAGCGCCTGATACAGATTATCCAGTGCTGATGTATCTTCTCCCATGGCCTGGGCGATGTTGCTGTAAACGTCGGTCAGCGTCAGTGTGATCTCTGCCTTTGGATGCTTGTGGCGCAGGAAGGTCAGCAGATTTTGCAGATACTGTTTACGGGCATGGTAGCTGTGGGCATCAAAGTCGCGGATCGCCACAGAGGCCTGAGCCCGGTTCTGATTACCGCTGATATCGGTCACCCAGAAATAGCCTTCACGGCCTTCGGTCAGTTCGGGACGACCCATGTCCTGCACCATGGCGATAAAGTCTGCCACCACCAGATTCGGGTTTACCAGCACATTCTTGGCGCTCATAGGGTGAGCGGTAATGCCTTTAACTTCAAGCCGGGCGCTGCCGGCATTGAAGGTTTCAAATATCACTTCACCGCACTCGCAGCAGTCAATGGTGTAGCAGTGGTCAACCGGGAACCGCTCAAGTGGCATGAGCTTGGCGCCGCGCAGGCCAATTTCTTCATCCGGCACAAAACCAAAGTAAATATCGCTGTGCTCTATGGTGTGCTCACTCAGCGCTTTTGCCAGGGTCATCATCACGGCGATGGCGGCCTTATTGTCGGCACCGAGCACGCTGGTGCCATCGCTGAACAGGATCTCCTGCCCCAGATATTTGGCCAGCTCGGGGCATTCGTGCTCAGACACACTGATCCCCTGCTGGGCATTCAGCAGCAGCGGCGCGCCTTCATATTTCAGCAGCTGGGGTTTGATATCCGGGCTCAGGCCGACATCCACAGTATCCAGATGAGCAACAAAACCCAGAGTTTTGGCGCCGGCTTTGGTGCCTGGCAGTTTGGCAAGCAGAATGCCGCAGTCCAGCAGTTCAGTCTGGCTGAATCCCAGATCATGGAGATCCGCCTGCAGCTGTTTGGCCAGCTCCACCTGTCCCTGAGTGGACGGCACTTCAGTGGCCGCCGCATTGGACTGGCTGCTGATTGCCACATAGCGGCGGAAGTAATAAAGCAAAGTATCTTGGGTCGTCATCACAAATCCTTACTGACCGGCATTTAACGTGGTGGGATAGGTATACCCGCTGTTGAAGCCCAGGGGAATATCCAGCCCCCAGAATAAATACAGCATGGTGGTCAGCGCGATAAGCAGACCCACTGAGTAGGGCAGCATCATGGCCACCAGAGTGCCGATACCCGACTGCGAGCTGTATTTCTGCATGTAGGAGATGATCAGCGGATAGAAAGCAAACATGGGGGTGCTGACGTTAATGGCGCTGTCGGAAATCCTGAAGGCGGCCTGGGTCAGTTCCGGCGACAGGCCCACGGCCATCAACATGGGCACCAGCACAGGCGCCAGAATGGCCCACTTGGAGGATGCTGAGGTGATGATAAGGTTTAAACAGGCGGTCAGCAGAATGACGCCCAGAATCGTCAGTTGTCCCGGCATGTTCAGGGCTTTCAGGCCTTCGGCGCCGGACAGCGCAATCAAGCTGCCGATATTAGACTGGCCGAAACAGTAGAGGAACTGGGCGCAGAAAAAGGCAAACACGATAAAGGAGATCAGCGAGGCGGTGATTTTCTCCATGGATTTGGTGATGTCTTTGGCCGAGGTAAAGGTCTTGCTGACAAAGCCATACACCAGGCCGGGCAAGGCGAAGAACACCAGCAGCAGCGGCACAATCAGCTTCATCGCCGGGGCATTAGGGTGAGTCAGCGAGCCATCGGCGGCGCGCAGCAGTGAGTCCGCTGGTGCCATCAGGGCTGCGCACAACACAATTAAGCCCAGCAGCGTCAGGTTGGCCAGGCGGAAGGCTTTGGTTTCTGCCTCGCTCAACTGGCCTGGATTGGCTTCGTCCTGTCCTAAGTCTTCAGGCGCAGTGTCTACCGGCATGGTGCTGGCCAGGCGCGGCTCGACAATCTTGTCGGTGATGTACCAGCAGGTGACGATGACCGCGAAGGTAGAAGCCACTGAGTAGAAGTAGTTGCACAGCACATTGACGCTGTAGTTCGGGTCCAGCACGTGGGCACCGGTTTCAGTAAAGCCGGCCAGGATCGGGTCGATAATCGATGGCGTATAAGAAGCGGTAAAGCCACCGGCCAGACCGGCAAACCCGGCGGCAATACCAGCCAGTGGGTGCTTGCCGGTTTTATAGAAGATATAGGCCGATACAGGCATCAATATTACATAGGCGGAGTCGGATGCCACATGCGCCAGAATGCCGATAAAGATCACCGAAGGGGTCACGGCCGACATAGGTACCACTGACAATAGTTTTTTCAGCGCTGTGGTGATGTAGCCAGAGCCTTCGGCGATGCCGATCCCCAGAGTCGCGACAATCACTATGCCCAGAGGCGGGAAGTTGACAAAGTTTTTCACCATGGAGCTGAACAGCCCCATCATGCCGTCGGCGCTCAGCAGGTTCACAACCCGGATAGGCTCCTGGGTCAGCGGATGCACATAGTCAAACTGAATATGGGACAGCGCAAAGGACAGACCGATACAGATCAGGGTCGCAAACAAAAACAACATGGTGATATCCGGGATACGGTTGCCCAGATTTTCGATTTTGTCCAACCAGCTGCAGTGCTGGGTTGAGGGAGAGGAGGTGCCAACTGTCATGGGCCTGGATGCTCTTATATGATTGTTATCTTGATAGAGACAACCATAAGCCCGCCACTGCCGCAGGGACAATCACTAATACAGTGATCCCGCAAACAGTTTGGCGCACCGGTAAGCAGCGGTTTTACATCCCGATGTTGGATTGAACCTGCTGATTACCGTCCGTTAAAGCCTGTTGCAGCAGGCTACAAGTATTACGGCTTGTAACACCCTGGAGAGTTAACTGCCATTCAGTTAAGGCGGCAGATTTCACAGCCAAACAGTTTGGCATGCAGCCAGCAGCCGACGCAAAATCCCAGCACAGCCTCCAGCCAGGTCAACACAAAGCAGATCCCCAGTACTGCCAATAACCATCCTGCCGGGAAGTCGAGCAGGCGAAACACCAGACAGGTGACACCCATGATAGCGCCCAGTGTCCAGGCAAACTGTTTGGGTTTGGCGGGTTTCCACAGTGGTGGCAGTTTCATAGTGATAGCCGTGCCAACAAGACCGCTGGGTGACAGGGGCGTCAGTCCAAACAGGGCGGCCATGGTCATATCAACTATCACGTAGGGCCCCACATAGATCACCGGATCCAGCTCAGGTTGCCACAGCAGAATAAAGATAGTCAGCATCGACAGTATATTCAGCAGTCCCGCCCGTGCCCGCGTCGCGGTTTCATTGACCCGCAGACCTGATTCGCCTTCGAAGGTTTGGCCTGTGGCCAGCACTGGGCTGGTCAGAAAGCGGTGCTTATCGGAATGTGCCATCATGCGACTCCTGCCTGTTTTGGTTTAAGAAGTGTATGCACAGATAATGAAAATTTCCTTACAGGTCTGAAACTTGAAACGAGTCAGTTTATTGATTGCGCAGCCTTGCTAACATTTTGCGGCGATTGACAGGGAGGAGCCATGAAGAAGCTAAGCAGTATTTTGATAGCTGGCGGCGTATGTCTGTGGAGTTTATCGTTGGCAGTGAGCGCTCAGAACGACTGGGGGCCGTTGCGGTTATATGCTCAGGCACCGATGCAAACCAGCAACCTGACGCCTGTGCTCAGATCCGGTTTTGCCCGTGAACCAGGCGATACCCAAATGAACATGTCCGCTACGGCAGCCAGTGTCTGGGCCGACAATGATGATTTCCTGGCTGACTATTATCACAACACCCTGAGTATTGAATTGAACCGCCAATTAACTGCGGACTGGCAGTTTGAGTTCAACTATCGCTGGCGTTTCAGCGGCGACAATCATCTGGATAATCTGACCATCTGGTTTCATGATGCCTTTGGTTTTTCTCAGAATGGCCGGGATCTGGCAGTCAAACATCAGAACCGGATACTGGTGAAGTCGCTGGATAAAGGGCTGCTGGATTTCAGTGGTGAAACCCTCACCAATGCCCTGACTGCTTACCTGCAACATCAGTTGTTGCAAAGTGCTGCCCATGGGTTGTCACTCGGAGCCTCGCTGTATTACAACACTGTTGCTGATGGTCCGTTTGCTGAAAGTAATTTTGAACAGGCAATCCAGCTCAACTATAGCTTTACCCATGGTGCTCACCATCTTTATTCCACTGCAGGCATGAGTTTTCATGACGGTGGTGAGTCGGTATACGGCCACTATTACCGGGATCATGCTTTTACGCTGGCACTGGCCTATGAATACCGGATTGGCCGGCATAGCCTGATGGCGGAATATCACAGATTTCAGGGGGCACTGAAACGTGCCGGTGCCATGTCGGATGATGTCAACGAAGCCATCATAGGCTACCGCTATGCATTTGATCGCAGTGCCATTGAATTTGCGATGATAGAGAATCTGCTGAATATGGATAACAGCACGGATATCGCGCTGACACTGGGATTTAGATATGCATTCCGGTGAACACAGATTTGGCAAGGGGGCGGGCGTATTAACGACAACACCGGGCATAACCCGGTGTTGTATTCGGTCTTTAAGACTGAGATGAGTCGCTGACCATAGTATTAGCGGGACGGCGCAATCACTTGTCTGCCAGGCGTGATTCCAGTTCATCCAGCTTGGCCTGCAGGGCTTCCAGTTTTTCGCGGGTTTTCAAAAGTACATGCTGCTGCACTTCAAACTCTTCACGGGATACCAGATCCAGTTTCATCAGCTGATTTTGCAGGATTTTTTTGCTGCGCTCTTCAAAGTCATCGGCAAATTGTTTAAGGCCCTGGGGCAGATTGTCGGACAGTTGCTTGGCGATATCTTCAATTTTCTTTGGATTAAGCATGATGAGCCTGAATAGGGTAAGTAAAAACTGAGGTGATTGTAGCCCAGGCCAGGCCGAAAGAAAAACGCCCGCAATTGCGGGCGCTTTGTCAGTGGTTTGGGCTTGCATCAGGCCTCTGCAGGAGGCGTTGCATCATTCCCTGTGGCAACTTTAGGTTTTGCCCGGGCGGCTTCACTTTCGTCAAACACTGGCAGAGGTTCATGTCGTTCAGCCAGATAGGTGTACACCACCGGCAGTACGAATAGGGTAAACAGGGTACCCACACCCAGACCGGCGACAATCACAATACCGATATTGAAGCGGGATGCGGCACCGGCACCGGTGGCAAACAGCAGCGGGATCAAACCGGCGATCATCGCCGCGGTCGTCATCAGAATTGGGCGCAAACGAATGGCTGCGGCATGTTTGATGGCATCTACTTTGGAGGCTCCATGCAGCATTTGCTCTTCCTTGGCCACCTCGCACATCAGAATACCGTGCTTGGAGATCAGCCCCACCAGGGTAATCAAGCCCACCTGGGTATAGATGTTCAGTGACGTCAGGCCAAACACATGGGTCCAGCCCAGTGCAATCAGAGCACCGCTGATAGCCAGAGGCACAGTGATCAGGATAACGAAAGGATCTCTGACACTTTCAAACTGACTGGCCAGTACCAGGAAGATGATGGCCAATGCCAGACCAAAGGTGACATACAGGGCATCGCCTTCTTCCACAAACTGACGGGCTTCGCCCAGGAAACTGTGGTTGTAACCTTTGGGCAAATCGGTTTCTGCCAGGCCATTCATAAAGTCAATGGCATCACCCATGGCAACCCCAGGAGCCAGCACTGCGCCAATGGTGACTGAGTTCATCTGGTTGAAGTGCGGCAACGAGCGGGGCTCAGAAACCACATCAATGCTGACCAGACTGGACAGTGGAATAGAGCGGCCATCGGCAGCCTTCACATAGTATTTTGATAAATCTTCCGGATTGGCGCGATATTTACGTTCCACCTGAGGGATCACCTCATAGGAGCGGCCATCGATATTCACCCGGTTGACATAGCCATCGGTGATCATGGTGCTGAGAGTGACCCCGATATCCTGCATGGTAATGCCATAAGAGCCGGCCAGATCTCTGTCAATATTGACCTTCATGGTGCCTGAGTCATATTTCAGGTTTACTTCTGAATAGACGAACAGCGGGCTGCGCTGCACTTTGTCCAGAATGTTGGTACCAATATTGAAAATACTTTCAAAGGCATTGGAGCTGGTGATCACAAACTGCATAGGCAGACCGCTGGAAGCGCCGGGCAGAGGAGGCATCTGGAAGGTGGTTATCGCCATACCAGGGATCTCTTTGGCCTGATCGCCAATGATCTTCTGCATCTGTGCCTGACTCTTGTCACGCTGACTCCAGGGAACCAAAGGCGCGATGCCCATGGCCTGGTTGGAACTGGGAACACCAATAAACGCCAGTGAACCGGCTGACTGAGGCTGGGCCTGAATAATGTCAGTTACCAGTTTCATGTTGGCCTGAATGTAGTCCAGGTTGGCGGTGGATGGGGCAGTACCCATCAGCATCACCACGCCCTGATCTTCGTTGGGCGCCAGCTGTGATGGGATGTCTTTGAACATCACAGGCAAAGACAGGAACACGATAATGGCGAACACCACGACCACAGGTTTGTGTTCCAGCACGGATTCCAGTGCGTTGGAGTATTTGTGCTGTAATTTGCCAAGGAAAGACTCGACCCCGCGCTCAAAGGCGCTGGGTTGGGTGTTGCTCTTGAGCATGTGTGAACACATCATGGGTGACAGTGTCAGCGCGACTATACCCGAGATAAACACCGCCCCGGCCAGCGTCAGGGCAAACTCCTTGAACAGGGCACCGGTCACGCCACCCATCAGTGCGATAGGGGCATATACGGCAGCCAGTGTAATCGTCATGGAGATCACCGGCACAGCAATTTCCCGGGTACCGATAATGGCCGCCCGGAATGGCGTTTCCCCTTCCTTGATATGCCGGTCGACGTTTTCTACCACCACAATCGCATCATCCACCACCAGACCAATAGCCAGCACCATGGCCAGCAGGGTCATCAGGTTCAGTGAGAAGCCAAACAGCTGCATCACCGCGCCCACACCAATCAGTGACAGGGGGATGGTGATAATAGGGATAACCACAGCCCGCAGTGAACCCATAAACAGCATGACCACTGCGATAACAATGACAGCCGCTTCGATAATCGTTTTGGCCACTTCATTGATGGACTCATCAATAGACAGCGAGGCATCGTAGAGGATTTCCGCTTTCATTGATGGTGGCAGGTTGCGTTCAATTTCCGGCAGCATGGCGCGGGCATCGGCCGCTACAGTCAGCGGGTTGGCGGTTGGCGTAACGTTCAGGCCAATGACCACAGCTTCTTTGCCATCGGCCAGGGCGCGATAGATATCGTGACTTTTGGCGAGGGTCACTTTGGCTACATCGCCCAAACGCACCACCAGCCCTTTGTTGCTGCCGATAACCAGCTGTTCAAGCTGCTCAGGAGTCGCCACCTGAGTATCTGCGGTGCCGTTGAGCAAAGTGAAGTAGGAGTCCATCTGGCCCACGGCACTCTGGTAGTTGTTGGCCTGCAGCACCTGCATCAGATCCGATGCGGTAATGTTGTAGGCTCCCATGCGCTCAGGATCAGGCCAGACTCTCAAACCATAGGGTGTACCGCCGTACAGATTCACAGTGGATACACCGTTGATGGTAAACAGCTGGGGTTTGACCACGCGTTCCAGATAGTCGGTGATCTGACTGGAATTCAGTTCCTTACTGGAAAACGAAATATACAGAGTGGACGTCTGTGAACCGGTCGACATGGTGACCGTGGGGTCTTCGGCTTCCTTGGGGAGCTGCGACGCCACAGAGTTGATTTTGGCCAGTACATCAGCCAGTGCGCCATTGGGGTCGGTGTTGAGCTTCATGGTGACCGAGATATTGGAGTTCCCCAAAAAGCTCTCAGAAGTCATGAAGTCGACATTGTCGACCTGAGCCAATGCCTGCTCCAGAGGCTGGGTAATAAAGCCTTCAATCAGGTTGGCATCAGCACCATAGTATGACGTCGCGACCTGGATGACCGTATTGGTCATTTTTGGATATTCGCGCACCTGCATACCTGACAGCGCATTCAGACCTAAAATCAGCAGTAATACGCTGATAGCGCCGGCCAGCACCGGGCGCTTAATGAAAATATCGGTAAAAGTCATGATTGCCTCCCGTTACAGTGCAGGCATTTGGGCAGGCAGTTTCATGGCGTCGTTTTCAGTGACCTTCACCAGACTGTGGTTACTCAAACGCACCAGACCGGAAGTGACAATTTCATCACCCGCTTTCAGATCCCCGGTGATCAGCGCATTGTTGCCATTGCGTTCCACCACATTGACGTTCACTTGCTTGACGCGTTTTTCGACTTTTCCGTCTTTCTCCTGGGTGTCGATGATATAAATGGTGTTGCCGTACAGTGCAAAGTTAATGGCGGTTTGCGGCACGACCAGCTGGTTGGTGAGTTCCGGCAGGATGATGGCCGCTTTGGCAAACATACCGCTGCGCAGCTTGCCATCAGCATTGGGAATGCGCGCCTGCACCTGGATCAGGCCACTTTGATAAAATACGGCAGGTTCAATCGCTGCAATCTGTCCGGTAAATACATCCTGCGGATAAGCATCAACATAAATGTGCACGGGCTGGCCAACGGCTATCCGGCTCAGCTGAGTTTGCGGAACAGTGAAGCGCAACTTCATGGAGCTGGTGTCTTCAAGACGGACAATATTGGTGCCGACCTGCAGATATTGGCCCAGGTTGACCGAGCGGATCCCCAGACTGCCGGAGAAGGGGGCTTCAATCTGACGTTGATTGATAGTGGCTTCCAGGCTGGCGATATCGGCCTGCATTGCCATGTATTTGGCCTGAGCGTTATCCAGATCCTGTTGTGATACCGATTTTTGTTTGTACAGCCGCAGCAGACGTTCATAGTCAGCTTTCATGGCGGGCAGCTGAACCTGTTGCGCCTTGAGGTTGGCTTTCTGAACTTCTGAATCCAGCTGGATGAGCATGTCACCCTGTTGCACCTGGGCACCGTTTTCAAAATCGATGGAAGTGACAATGCCGGATACTTCGTTGGCGATGGTGACACCTTGGTTGGGTTCAATAAAACCAATGGCGTCGATGGTGGGTTGCCAGTTGGTTGGCTCAAGTTTAACCGCGGTTACCGGATAGACAGCTTCCGGCATATTAGCTATGGCTTCTTTGGTCTTTTGCTGAACAAACCAGTTGAATCCAATCACAGTACCAAAGGCCAGCAGGGCAATGATCAACATGATCACGAACCACTTTTTCATTCTGAATACTCCGTATTGGGCAGGGCAGAGAGGCCGCCATTTGCTTGCTATCCTGCGAGGTAGCGCGGAACAAAATGGCTTTTAACTGAAAAATCACATAGTTGCCTGTTATAAGATCAGTATGACATCACTGAATGGCATTAAAATGTGATCTAAGTTCAGTAAGTGCCAAAGCCGCGTTGGCAGGAGCGTAAGTCCAGGACGGTTTGACTGACACTGGTTATTTTGTGGGCACTGGATGCTAAGCTAGGGGAAATCCATGTCGGGTGCAAGTGCGGCACTTTCTGTTAGAATCGGCGGCGTTTTTTTGATATCGAGGTCTGTCCCAACCCATGAAGCTCAATCCTGCACAAAATGATGCCGTTCATTATGTTTCCGGTCCCTGCCTGGTGCTGGCGGGTGCCGGCAGTGGCAAAACCCGGGTGATCATCAACAAGATCGCGTATCTGGTGCAGAAGTGTGGCTACAACGCCCGCAATATCGCGGCGGTGACATTTACCAATAAAGCCGCGCGTGAAATGAAAGAGCGGGTTGCTCAGTCGATGGGCCGCAAAGAAGCCAGAGGTCTGTGGATTTCTACCTTCCACACTTTGGGGCTGGAGATCCTCAAACGCGAACATAAGTCGGTTGGCCTCAAGGCCGGGTTTTCGCTGTTTGATGATCAGGACACCCTGGCGCTGCTCAAAGAACTCACGGAAAAAGAGCTGCAGGAAGATAAGGATTTGCTCAAAGCGCTGGCTACTGCCATTTCCAACTGGAAGGGCGGGCTGGTGATCCCCGAGCATGCCCGCAAGGTAGCCAAAGGCGAGCAGGAACAGTTGTTTGCACTGCTTTACCAGCGCTATGCCCAGCATATGAAGGCCTACAATGCATTGGACTTTGATGATCTGATTCTGATCCCTACGCTGCTGCTGCGTCATAACACCGAGGTGCGCGAGCGCTGGCAAAAACGCATTCAGTATCTGCTGGTGGACGAATACCAGGATACCAACACCAGCCAGTATGAGTTGGTGAAGCTGATTGTGGGTGAACGTGCCCGCTTTACCGTGGTGGGCGACGATGATCAGTCGATTTACTCCTGGCGCGGCGCCAAACCCCAGAATCTGGTGTTGCTGGGCAAGGACTTTCCCAAGCTTAAACTGATTAAACTGGAGCAAAATTATCGCTCCAGTCAGCGTATTCTGCATGCCGCCAACATTCTGATCGCCAACAATCCCCACGTGTATGACAAGTCATTGTTCTCTGAACTGGCTCATGGTGAGCCGCTGCGGGTGTTGATGGCGGCCAACGAAGAGCAGGAAGCAGAGCGGGTAGTTGCTGAGATAGTGCGCCACAAGTTCGTTAGCCGTACCCAGTTTGGTGAATATGCCATTCTGTACCGGGGCAACCATCAGTCACGGCTGCTGGAGCGGGCACTGATGACTAACCGTATTCCCTACAAACTCAGCGGTGGTACTTCATTCTTCGCCCGTGCTGAGATTAAGGACATCATGGCCTACCTGCGATTGGTGGTGAATCCCGATGATGACAATGCGTTTCTGCGGATTGTGAATCTGCCCAAGCGGGGGATTGGCCCGGCCACACTGGAGCGGTTGGGCAACTTTGCCAATCAGAAACATATCTCCATGTTTGAGGCGATCTTCCATCCGGATCTGAACCATGAACTGACCCCGTCAGCCATGGCAACCCTGTATGAGTTTGGCCGCTTTATTGTCGATACCGGTGAAGTGGCTACCCGAGGTGAGGGGGTTGATGCCATCAAACAGCTGATCCGTAAGATCAATTACGAAGATTATCTGTATGAAACCAGCACCAGCGCCAAAGCGGCAGAGATGCGCATGAAGAACATCTCTGAACTGTATCGCTGGGTTACCGAAATGCTGCAGGGTGATGATCTGGATGAACCCATGACACTGCCTGAAGTGGTGACCCGGCTGACACTGCGCGACATGATGGAGCGCAATCAGGAGGATGAGGGTGGCGATCAGGTGCAGCTGATGACACTGCATGCCTCCAAAGGTCTGGAATTCCCCTATGTGTTTATGGTGGGCATGGAAGAGCGGATTCTGCCGCACCAGACCAGTATTGATGAAGACAATGTCGATGAAGAACGGCGTCTGGCCTATGTGGGTATTACCCGCGCACAGAAGGAACTGTGGTTCGTCATGTGTCGCGAGCGGCGTCAGTTCGGTGAAACCATGCGCTGCGAGCCAAGCCGTTTTCTTGCAGAGCTGCCACAGGATGATCTGGTGTGGGAAAACCGTAAACCCCAGCAATCAGCCCAGGAACGTATGGTCACCGGCAAGGCCAACATTTCAAACATCCGGGCGATGCTGAATAAGGGTAACTAAGGGAGGTGCGAACAAGTCCTCGCGGCACTCTGGCTTATGAGCAGAAGCGAGTTCGAGGTATTCAGATAAAGGAAGGCTGGTTGCCTTTCAAAGCTGAATACCAAAGAAATCGTGATTGCATTAAAGCCCCGTAGGGCGAGGCTGACAGCTCTATCTGCTTTGTTGCAGTTCTCGATAAGGACTAGGGCCATTAACTTCAAACTGCACCGCGCATCTAGAAGCTGTCAGCACTCGCAGAGCACGCACGGGACTTATTCGCAACGTCCCTAACCTTACGCTGATTTGCGTGCAGGCGGCATTTCGATGCTGCTTCCCAGCAGCGGTCCCTGACCGAAGGGCACCCCCATTTCAATGAACTGGCGGTGCGCCTCGGTATCTTCAATGCCAGTGGCGAAAACCTGCAATCCCAGCACGGAAGCGGCCAGACAACTGGCTTTGGCCAGCCGGTAGTGGTGGCTGCTGTCCAGATGAGTGGCGAAACTGGCATCCAGCTTGATTGCCTTAATTGGCATAAAGGTCAGACTCGAGAGTGAACTGTAGCTGGTGCCATAGCTGTAAAGTCCAAGATTCACGCCCAGCTTGCTCAGGCTATCGAACATATTGATGTGATTTTCGGTATCCTGCACCAGTGCTTTTTCATGGAACATCAGCCACAAATCTGCCGCCGGACACTGGCTGGATGCCAGGCGTTTGTGCAGCAGCTCCAGCGACTCGCGTTTTTTGCCATGGATGCTGCTGATAGTCAGTTGCAGTTTGGGGGTATGGTAAATGCGTGACAGCTGAGCATATTCCTGGGAAATCAAATCCAGTGTCAGCCAGTCCAGCTCGCGTTCCAGGTGTGCCTGCTCGGCGATATCCCGCAACCGGTTTTGATGCAGTTTTCCTTTCACTGGATGTTGCCAGTAGGCACGTGCTTCCAATGCCACCAGTTTCATTCTGGCCAGATCATAGACAGGCAGATACTGAATGCCGATCTCCTGCCTGAGCAATGCCAGTCGCAGTGCGTCCCCTAGTCCCGAATCCGCAGTGTTGTTCGCCGGTGATTTGGGATCATAAATCACATAACAGCCTTTGCCTTTGGCTTTGGCCTGATACATGGCGTTGTCGGCACTTTTCAGAATGGATTCGCTGTTGTCCTGGGCACTGGCGATGGCAACGCCGATACTGCCGCCGGAGCGAAACTGTTGGCTATCCAGTTGATAGGGTTTGGCCAATTCGCTGAGCACCCGTTTGCAGATGTCATGCACGTCATCCCGGTTACCGATGGAGTCCAGCAGAATCACAAACTCATCACCGCCGAGACGACCCAGGGTATCACAATCCCTGATACAGGTTTTCAGGCGTTTGGCGGTTTGGATGAGGAATCTGTCCCCCTCAAGATGTCCTAGGGTATCGTTGATCAACTTGAAGCGATCGAGATCGATAAACAATACCGCGAACTTATCCTGGGTATGACGGCGTAAATGTTTGCACGCCTGCTCGAGCCGTTCCATAAACATGGCGCGGTTGGGCAGCCCGGTCAGGCCATCATGATTGGCGTCATACAGCAGCTGCTGCTCGACTTTGCGGCGTTGCTGGATCTCTTTCTCCAGTTCCAGATTGGTGTGGGCCAGCTCCCTGGTGCGGGCGGTCACCATGATCTCCAGTTGCTCGTATGAGTGATGCAGTGACTGGGCACTGAGTTTGCGCTCGATAGCGGTGGCAATATGCTGGGAGACGAAGGTCAGCAGTTCCATGTCTCCCTGCGCGAAACTGTGGCGTTCGTTAAAGCTGTAAATCGCCAGCACCCCCATGACCTTGCCCTGAATAAACAGGGGCACGCCTATCCACTGATGAATATCCTCGGTGTGATTGAGTTTGGGGGACTGGTGATAGAGCTTGCCTTCTTTGATAAGTCGTCTGATATCGGCATTGTCCAGCATCAGCGGGCGGCGCTGACCCAGCAGATACTCAGTCAACCCATCCTGGCGACTGCGGGGCTCGGGATACGAGGTACCCTGCTGTGACATATAAAACGGGAAGCTGATATTGCCGCTGTCCTCGTCCAACAGGCCAATATAGCAATTGCTGGCAGGCAGCAGATGATTCAGCACCCGGTGGATCTGTCGGTAAAACGCGGTGTCGTCCAGTTTGGCGGCGGCCAGGTTGGCAATTTCATAGAGCGATTTTTGTAAGGCTTCAGCTTTGCGCCGGTCAGCCACTTCACCTTTCAGCTTGTCATAGGCCTGACTCAGCTCGCGGGTTCGCTGGGAGATGGCACGCTCCAGTTGTTCCTGTTGCGCCAGTCGGTCAAGTACACCGGAAATATGCTGGCTGATGAACTCCAATAACTCGACTTCCACTTCGCTGTAGCGAATGTTGTCATCATAGCTTTGCACTGTCAGTACGCCAGTCGTGACATTGTTTGACAGGATAGGTACGCCCAGCCATTGGTGGCAGTCACTGCCCAGACCTATGACTTCTCCGGCGGCCAACAGTTGCTGATAGATTTGATTGTCCGCCAATAACGAACGGCGGGTACGGAATACATAACCTGTCATCCCTTTGCTGAGTAATTGGTTCAGATCCTGATCCGGGTAGAGTTCAGCAGGGTGGGAGTCCTTCTCATCGGCGAAAAACGGAATAGCGAATTCTCTGGATACCGGGTCGTATGTGGCGATGTAGAAGTTGTCGGCGGCGATAACGTTATTCAGTTGCTGATGCAGGAAGCTGTAAAACTCGGACAGGGAACTGGCTTTGATGGCTGCGTTGGAGATCTCCAGCAGGGCTTTCTGGATCTTGTCGGCGCGCCGGTACTTGGCAACAAGATCCTGCTGGCGCCTGATCTTGGCTCTCAATCCCCGGGTTATGATGGTGGCGTCCCCGGTATCTTCATCCCTGTCTAAACGGTCCCTGAACATATCGCCTGTTATGAATAATTATTGGATTTATTCCGGCCTGGTTACCAGTCATACAATTAACATATATGTGCTTAATAACCAAGTAATAAATATGGGGTATGAAACTACAAAAACAGGCCTGTGTAGTTAAAAGTTGAGCAGTTAGATAAAAAAAGCAAAAACAGTGCTGGACGAGCCCCGGAGAAAATCCTAGTATATGCCCCGCTGACAAGGCAGGCACCCATAGCTCAGTTGGATAGAGCGCACCCCTCCGGAGGGTGAGGCCGAGGGTTCGAATCCTTCTGGGTGCACCAGTTGGACCTTGAAGTTGTCAGCAACACGGATATGGTGGCTATAGCTCAGTTGGTAGAGCCCTGGATTGTGATTCCAGTTGTCGTGGGTTCGAGTCCCATTAGCCACCCCATTCCGCCACCTCAGGGTGAAAATCGGCAGCACAGTCGACAATCAAGTGCAAATGTATCGGTGATTAGCGCAGTCCGGTAGCGCATCTGCTTTGGGAGCAGAGGGTCAGAGGTTCGAATCCTCTATCACCGACCAGTTTAAAAGTTTCTTTCGGTGATTAGCGCAGTCCGGTAGCGCATCTGCTTTGGGAGCAGAGGGTCAGAGGTTCGAATCCTCTATCACCGACCAGATACGACAAAAAACCCGCAGGTTATGCGGGTTTTTTGTTAGCAGAACTGTGGTGGCTATAGCTCAGTTGGTAGAGCCCTGGATTGTGATTCCAGTTGTCGTGGGTTCGAGTCCCATTAGCCACCCCATTCCCCTACCCAGGGGTGAAATCGGCAGCACAGTCGATAATCAAGTGCAAAAGTATCGGTGATTAGCGCAGTCCGGTAGCGCATCTGCTTTGGGAGCAGAGGGTCAGAGGTTCGAATCCTCTATCACCGACCAAATACAACAAAAAGCCCGCATCATCTGCGGGCTTTTTGCTATCCGATTTGTGGCTGCTTTCCACGTTTCCGGGTTGGTCTCAGACATCCTGAGGGGGCTTGATAAAGCCCTGAAATCCCTGAATATCCAGGCCGCTGAAGCTCTTCAGCTGTAGATCCTCCTGAATGCCGGTGACAATCACCTGAATACTCAGTCCCTTCGCGACATTGATCAAAGCCCGGCACAGCTCACTGTTGTGCTGGTTCTCATCATAGTGGGCAAATGCCTGATCCAGTTTGACATAGCCTGGACGCAGGGTTTGCAGGTAGTTCATCGAACCAAACTGGCGACCAAAGTGGTCGATGCCAAACTGGGCACCATGTTCATGAATGATGCTGCAAAGTGCTTCACAGGCTTCCGGAGCACTGTATACCGCAGACTCAGGGATTTCAAAGCACAGCTTGTTGTCCTTGTCTGACTTGGCGAGAAATTTGTTCAGCCAGGTATGGAATTCAGGATCGCTGATGCTCTGATGGGTCAGGTTGACGGCGACAGGCTCGGGATTGCGTGCCAACAATTGATCATCAGATAGCTTCTGGATCAAACACTTATCAAGCTGAGAACCCATTGAAAGTAATTCTACATAAGGCATGAACTGACCGGCATGGATGCGCTGACCGTCTGCCAGTTGCAGCTGACAGAAAAGTTCCCTATGGATGACTTTCTGATGTGTGCTGTCAGCCACTTCCTGCCAGCGGAAGAAGAATTGGCTGTTGTCGAATGCACAGGTTAATCTTTCACGCCATTGTTCACGCGAGAACAGTTGCTGCTGATTGACTGCAAACCAATGATAAACCTTGGCTTCTTTAATGGCTTGCTGCAGTGCATTGTCGGTTTGCGCCATGATATCTGACTGAGTCATGTCGCCGACCCGTTCGGCGATACCTATGGCGTATCCCTGATTAGGCTTGCCTTCCGCTTTGGCCACTTCCTGATTGATTGTCCTGATAAGAGTTTGCAGATACTGGTTTAGCTGTTCCCGCTCCACATCTGTGACCAGGAAAGCAAACTCATACGCAGCAATACGGGTGATAACCCCCGGTGCAATGCTCTGCAGATTTTCCTGCAGCCGGCTGGACAGCAAACGTATGGTTTCGTCCCGAACCTGATAACCAAATTTGCTGTGAACCTGCTCAAGCCAGTCCATCTTCACCAGAAACAGCGCACCTGAGCCGGGTTCATCCAGCCAGCTGGAGACCCGATCCATCAGGTACTGACGATTGGGGAGATTGGATACCTGATCGACCAGATTCTTTTTGCGCAGCGCCGTCACCTCATCATCCAGTGACTGAAATACCTGCTTAAGCTGGTTAGCCATGCTGTTGAATGCCAGTACCACCTGCTGCAGCTCTGTGGTTTTGGGCAGCGGCATGTCCGGTCCGAATTTTCGGTTGGCAACATCCTGGGCATGTACTGACAACTGATGCAGAGGCCTTAGGATCCAGGTTAATCCGAGGCGGGCACTGAGGATGGCAACCAGAAAGAACAGCGCAAACAAAATAAAAGTGTTGCTCAGAATGCGCCACAGTTCGTGATAACCAATGCCCGGGTTGGCGGTGATTTTCAATGTGGCCAACTGCAGCCAGCCGGAGGTAATGGTGGTTTCGGTATTGATCTGATCAAACAGCTCAAGATCGATGAACCACTTAGGTACTCCACTGATTTTTGTCGGATTTTTCCAAACCTGTTGATGACCGTCGACTAGCCAGGTCAGCTCGATGCTCTGGTAGTAACCCCCTTCAAAGATAACGTTCACCAGAGTGTCGACGGTGGCGTTATCCCCGGCTTCCAGGGCCGGTGAAAGCATTAGGCCCAGCGAATTGCTGGCATTGTTCAGGTCCGATTCCATTTGCTTGGTCAGAAAGCTGCGGGTTTCAGTGAATTGCACCAGACCAAGTCCGGTAACAACCAACAGAAACAGGCCAAACAGCAGCGAATAGAGCTGTCGGAACAGTGTCATGAGAGGCTACTCCAGTTTAATTTTGGGTTGCCGTAACCGGTCAACCTCAAGTCTGTGGGTAAGATCATTCCATTTTTTGAGCCGTTTGGCAGAGCCAGCCAGCTCACCCTGTCCTTTTTGTTTGTTAAGCCAAAGCTGCTTACCGTTAAAGCTGTATACGGGAACCAGATCCCGGCGCTGGGTGGCCGGTTTTATCTGAGGATCCAGATTATCCAGCACCAAAGGTACTGAGCCGGGCGTTTCGTAATAGGTCAGTACCATATGGTATTGATCTACCGTTTTCGCCTTAACCATAGCGATACGCAGTTTGTCTTCAGGGACCCCGATTTGCAGCAGGGTAAAATATTTTGCGATGGAGAAGTCCTCACAGTCTCCGCCGCTGGCACCAATGAACTCCAGCGGTGTAGCCCAGTAATTGGACTCACCCCAGAGTTTGATGTCATCAATAAAGGTAAATAGATTGAAGAATCGATTTACCTCTGTCAGCTTGTCCCGCTCAGACAGGTGTTGCGCTGCCCGCATGGTATTGAACCAGGCTGTGGCTCGTTTCCCTGCTCGGGGGCCGTAATTTCTTTCTAATTGGGTAACAATAAGGTTGGCATTGAGCGTTTGGGTGGGCGCTGCGGAGATAGGACTGATTGCAGCGAGCAGCAACACCAGACCCAGCCGGATGACCGAGTGCGAGCTGCCGTTAAGCCTGTCCCTGCGTTGCGTATCCAGAAGTAAACATCCTTATTGTTCGGGAAGGTGTGGGTTGTTTGGGTGTCGCCAAATCAAACCTTCCTGAGTATTTTTCCAATAATATTAAAGATTAACCCATCCTCTTGGGAACTGTCCTGTGAGTTTTGCAAGAAGGGGCTGCCTTGGCAGCCCCAGATGTGACCATTAAAAGGCGCCGCCTTCATAGTCACTGTCACCTCGCCAGGTATCCGGACGGGTTACCTGCATGGAGTTCAGTAACTGTCCGGTGGCATTCAATACCCGGTATTGGGCCAGCGTTTCGTCGAACTCTGCTCGCAGATAATCTTTCCTTGCTTCAAACAGTTCATTTTCCGTATCCAGCAAATCCAACAGTGAACGCTGTCCCAGATTGAATTGCTGGGCGTAGGCGACCTGAGTTTCTTTGGCCGCAACGACGTGCTGACGAATGTACTGTTTCTGAGGGGGCAACAACTCATAGGCATTCCATGCCAGTGAGGCACCTTCCACGATTTGGCGATATGCGCGTTCGCGGATCTCTTTGGCTTCATTGATCTTATAAGCCGACTCACGGTTTTGGGCGGCATCACGACCACCGGCAAACAGGTCATATCTCATCCGCACCATGGCCTGCAGGTCATTGCTGTAGCCTCCGACATCGCTGGTGAAACTGCGACCATTCTCTCCGTTCAGATCATTGTTCCAGTTACCATTCAGCTCAATGGTGATGCTGGGGTAGTAGCTGGACTCCCGGGCACCCTTTTCACTTTCCGCAGCCAGAATATCCTGACTGGCTGACTTGAGTACCGGGTGATATTCACTGGCTGTTTTGATGGCGTTTTCATAGGTTGCCGGAATTTGGTCGGCATCCGGTACCGGCATGATCATGTCACTGGGCACTGCCCCTGTGATATTGCGGTATTCAGCAATGGCATCATACAGGTTGTTTTGCGCGGCAATCACATTAGCGTTGGCTCTGGCCAGACGACCGGTCACCTGAGACAGATCGGCTGTCGACCCCAGACCGGAATTGGTGCGTTGTTTGATCTGGTTGTAGATCTCGGTGTGCGTTTGCAGGTTCTTTTGGGCCAGAGTCAGCACCTGCTCTGCCTGCAGAAAATTAAGATAAACCCGCGCCACTTCCAGCGCGATATCTTCGGCGGCAGCAATCAGGGTCCATTGCTCTGCTGTGGTTTCATAGGTCGAGCGATCGACTTCACTGCTGGTGCGCATGCCGTCAAACAACATCTGGCGGATGCTGATCCCGGCTTCGCCACGTTTTAGTTCGATTTCGCCACTTTTGTTGAGAGTATTGCGTCGGGTCGAGGGACTGTCGGTATTTTCCAGTCCCCAACCGGCGCTGACTTCAACATTTGGCAAATAGCCTGAGAATGCTTGATCTATTTGTGCTTCCTTGGCTTTGAATCGATTGAATGCAACTTTTAACTCTGGATTGGTATCCAGTGTTTTGGCGACTGCTTGCTCCAGTGTGTCACTGTAACCCAGTGTTGGCATCAACAGGGCCGCCACAGCTACCGCTGTCGCACTGTATCTCGCAGATTTGTTAAACAATTTCATCGGACTCCCCCTGTATATCAAGCCTTATCGCTCCCGCAGAGCAGTGTCTTTGGCTCGCAAGATTGGGTTAAGAATGTATTCAAGAATAGAACGCTTGCCGGTAATGATATCCACTGATGTCAGCATGCCGGGGATAATGGGCATGAGCGTTCCGTCCTTTTTGGTAAGACTGGACTGCTCGGTTCTTACTCTTATCAGATAATAACTGTTGCCTTCTTCGTCTTGGCTGGTATCGGCACTGATGTGTTCCACTGTGCCTTGCAACCCGCCGTAACGCGTGAAGTCATAAGCGCTGACCTTAACCACAGCCGGAAGGCCGGGGTGCAGGAAAGCAATGTCCTTTGGCAGGATCTTGGTTTCAATAAGCAGCTGGTCTTCCGAAGGGACAATTTCAATAATGTCCACGCCGGGTTTGACCACGCCACCCAGGGTATTGATATGCATGGTTTTAATCGTGCCGTTTACGGGAGAGGAGATAACGGCTTTGTTGAGCTTATCCGCCGCGCCGACCTGAGCTTCATTCATTCGGGACAGGCGGGTTTGCAATTCATTAAGCTGTGCCCTGGCTTCTGCGCCGAAGTTAAACACGGCTTCGCGGCGCTTGAGGATCGCTTCATCCAATGATGCTTTGATTTTGGGACGCATCAGGCGTAAGGATTGCAGTTCACCCTGAATATCGTTGACTGTCCGTTCCAGCTTGAGCAGTTCAACTTCAGCGACAATGCCTTTTTCTGCCAGCGGGCGGGTCAACTCCAACTCGCGGCTGACGAGGCGAAAGCTGTTGGTCAGGGTGTTGATTTTTGAGTTCAGCTCAGCGGACTCCTGCTGTCGCTGCTGGATTTGCCGGGCCAGGATCTCCAGTTGATTGCTGAGGTTATCAAGGCGCCCGTGGTATTCATCCATCTGTCTTTTGATCAGCCGTTCCTGTCGCTGTAACAAATCAGCTGGGAAATTCAGGGACTGTTTGTTGATTTGCACCTGCTCTTTCCAGTCGGTAGACATGTCTGCCACCACCAGACTATCCAGTTCACTCTGCAGACGGATCACGTTGGCCTGCAGGCTATCGGATTCCTGTTCCTGCTGCGCAAAGTCAGAGCGGAAGCGGGTATCATCGATACGTGCCAGTGATTGTCCCTTGGTGACCACTGTTCCTTCAGTGATATAGAGTTCCTCCAGAATACCGCCATCCAGACTCTGAATTACCTGCACCTGGGATGAGGGGATAACCTTGCCTTCACCTGTGGTCACCTGATCCAGTTCCGAGAAGTAAGCCCAGATAAAGAAGATCAGCATCATCGCTGTAAGGGACCAGATGATCAGTCTGTGCCCGCTGGGCGCGTCGGTCAGCATGGCACCATAGATGTCATCAACCATTTCCATATCTTCAGCGGTGAGGCGCTTATTCATGATTTTGCCTCCCCGGCCATCAATCCCTGGCTGAGTTGATCCAGTACCTTATCCCGTGGGCCATCGGCGAGCATACGGCCTTTGTCCAGCACTATGATGCGGTCAACCAGTTTGAGCAGATGCATTTTATGGGTGATCAGCAACAGTGAGCGTTGCTGGCTGACATTCTGCATGGCGCGGATGAATTGCTTTTCGGCCCGGGCATCCAGACTGGCGGTAGGTTCATCCATCATCAACATCGGAGGGTCATTCAAAATGGCCCGCGCCAAAGAGACACACTGGCGTTGCCCCCGGGACAGTGACTGGCCGCCTTCACCGACCTGTTTCTCCAGTCCTTCGGATTCCTGATGGGTAAATAAACCTACGCCGGACAACTGTACGGCACGGATAAGCTGATGTTCTGTGACCTGGCGGGTGCCGAACAATATGTTGTCCCGGATAGAGCCATGAAACAGAGTGACGTCCTGAGGCAAGTAACCAAAATTACGACGTAAATCAGCCGGGTGTATTTGCTGTGAATCCAACCCGTCATAGCGTATGTTGCCGCTGCTGGGCTGGAACAGACCAATGATCAATTTGGCCAGAGTACTCTTGCCGGAACCGTTACGGCCAATGATGGCGATGCGTTCGCCCGGCTGAATGGACAGCGAAATATTATTCAGCACATTATTTTCGGTTTCCGGGTAGGCAAAGTTGACATGATCCAGTTCGATCTTGCCATTGAGCCGCTCAATGCTGATCAGATGACCTTTGTCATCGAACTCATCATCCTGAGTCATGATTTGATCCAACTGCTTCAGCGCGCTCATGGTGTGATTGCCACGGGTCATCAGGTTAGCCAGCTGGGCGAGGGGAGAGATAGCCCGGCTGCTGAGCATTACTGCTGCAATAATGCCCCCCATGGAAATATCACCATCGGATATACGGTATACCCCGAGCACGACCACGCATACCACACAGAGCTGAACAACAAAGTTGGCCACGTTGGATACACTGTTGGTCAACTTCTTTGCTTTGAGCTGCCAGTTTGCCGAGTGGCCTGTCATTTGCTGCCAGCTTTTCTGTACCAGTCCCTCAGCGCCATAGGCTTTGATGGACTCCAATGAGGCCAGGCTTTCAATCAGATGACCATGTTTAACGCTGGAAAACTTGCTGCTTTCCTCAACGGCATCCTTGAGTTTGGGCTGGATGTACAGGGTGTAGCCTATGATGATCGCGCCGCAAAGAATGGGGACAAGCACCAGATCACCCGATACTACATAGATGATGGTGAAAAACAGCAACGCAAAGGGCAGATCCACCAGAGTGGTTACTGTGGCTGAGGCGAGAAATTCACGAATGCTGTCAAATTCCCCCAGCTGTTTTGCCATGGCCCCAACACTGGGGCTGCGCTTGGCCAAGGGGACACCCATGGCTTTGGCAAACAGCTTGGACGACACTATGATATCGACCTTTTTACCAGCAACATCAATTAAGTAGCTTCTCAGCTGGCGCATTATGAAGTCGAACAGATAAGCCAGCCCGGCACCGATAGACAATACCCAGAGTGATTCAAATGCCAGGTTTGGCAGGATCTTGTCATAAACGTTCATTACGAACAGCGGCGAGATCAGCGCAAACAGGTTGACCAGAATAGAGGCAATCATGGCATCACGATAGATCGGGGCTGAATCCCTGATGATATTCCACAGCCAGTGTTTATCTGTCTGGTGGAGAAAGGCATCCATCCCTTTATCTTCACGGTACAGCTGTTTAACCAGAAACAGGTAACCTACATACAGGGTTTCCAGTTCTTCAATAGACAGGGTTTGTTTGCCACCACTGTCGGGCAGTTGAATCGTTGCCGTATCGGCCTGCAGGTTGAGCTCCATCAACAGGCAGGCTTTTTTGTCTTTCAACAACAGGATACAGGGCAACATGATGTCGGAAACCTGATCCAGCCCCTTACGGAACAGCTTGGCACTCAGGCCTCCGCGAGAAGCGGCCTGAGGTACCAGATCCGGCGTGAGTACCGCTTCCGACATCGGCAATCCTGCCGACAGCGAATCAGCGGAGCAGGGATTGCCAAAGTGTTGGGTCAGCAACACCAAAGCATCCAGCAACGGGTCTTCAGTAACTCGCTGTGATGCTGAGATAGTCCATTGCTCTGACGATTTGGATACAGTTGCTACCACGACGCTTGCGATCCCTTATGCAAATGAAAACGTGAAAGTTATTTTAATGGTTGAATTGTGACAGAGGCGTGCATTTTTACAAGCCTCTGTCTAGATTCGTTTACGGAATTATTCCTCCGTTGTCATCAATTGGATCCGGCAGGATAGGATTCGGTGCCGGTGAGGTATCGGCGATATTGACCACCAGAGCGCCATCATCAAACAAGCCGTTGATGATGTCTGACTCTGTCATGCCGTACAGATTGAACAGGTCAACGCCATCCAGCACAATCGACTGCTCGTAGATGCCATTGAGGTCGGCGTCGATAGAGATGATCGTTGAGCCGTTATCCAGTGAGAAGTTCAGATAGTCTTCCAGAGTATTCTGGTTTTCGCCCTGAAGTATATCTTCCAGGTCCAGCACATCCCGGTTGACGTTAAAGTCCATCACATGGTCAGTACCGAAATCACCGGCCTGCCATACGAAGGTATCACTGCCGCTGTCGCCCCTGAGGATGTCGTCTCCCAGGCCACCGATCAGGGTATCGTCACCGGCACCGCCGCGCAGACCATCATTGTGGCGTCCGCCATCCAGCACATCGTTGCCATCACTGCCAAACAGAATGTCGGAGCCGGACTGACCGTAGATCTCATCATTGCCCTCACCGCCATTGACTATGTCGGCAGTCAGACCGTTAATGTCTGCGGCTTTAAGCAGGCCATTGCTATCGGTAATAGAACCCAGGTTTCCGGTCATGATCCGCAGATTGCTGATAAAGGTTGAAGTCAACTCGATATCGGCATCGGTATTGCCAGATTGGGAGTTACCTGTTGCACCGGCATAGATGACATCGTTACCTGTACCTGCTTCAACATAGTCCTGTCCCTGACCGGTACTGATGACCTGGTTGGCGCTGCCATTGGTATAGCCGGTCACTGGCGAGGACGGTGTTGTGACTGTGGTTTCAACGCCACTGCTGTTGAGTATGGTGCCTTCAAGGTTATCGGCGATGAATACCTGTACCTGATCCGGCGTACTGGAGTTGTCACCGTTCTGCACTATAACCGTGTCGTTACCGTCGTTGGTTTCAACTGTCAGATCTGTACCAACCGGAATACCGTTAAAGTCTTCAGGTGTAACGCCAATAATCAGGCGGTTGGTTGAGACATCCCCATCGGCATCCCGGGCAGTGTAGATAAAGTTCTCCTGAGCGCCTTCAGGAATGGTATCTGCACTGGCCGTCAGCTGATACACATAGCTGCCGTCAGCCTGGATGGTCAGTACCCCGTAAGTTCCCTGAATTTGTGTACCCACACCTGTGTAAACCGGGGTTCCGGTATCTGTACCGGCGGCGGCTCCCACTACCGACAATTCATCGGCACCCAAGTCGTTGTTGAGTACATTACCTTCCTTATCCGGCAGGCTATAACCCACGCCTTCAACAATGCGGGCGATCAGTTGATAGCTGTTGGACTGGTTTTCATAGGTTCTGACGGTGTTTACCAGTTGCCCCTGTTCATCAACGAAACCCAGTACCTTAATGGTGTAGAAGTCCCCTTCATACTCGAAGGTAACTTCAGGCTGACCAATGGTAATGATATCTCTTGATGCCTCAGGATCACTGTTGTTGGGTGTCTCATTGTGGGTGAAGTTGATATTGATGGTTATCGGTGTCACAACCCCATAAGAGTCAGTAATGGTGAAGGTGACGGTCAAGGTTGCTGCTGTAATCGCCTGACCATAAATGGGCAGGTTGTAGTGAGTGAACACCCCAAGATTAATATCCTGGTTCAGGCTCAGTACACCATTTAATGCCGCGTCGTTGTCGATGAAGCCATAACCTGATGACGCAGAGTCAGTGGCTGCACCCCAGCGCATTTGGTCAAGGCCGGTATCGTTATCGTCACTGTCGAAACGTCTCAAAGGATTACCACCTGTCCATGCGGTCCATTCCCCGACAATACCGGAGGCCTCAAAGCCATCTACCAGAACATCAATGCCATTGGTGTCTATGGTTGTCTGAACATCATCGTCATAGATACTGACGTTCAGATTGGTGTTGCTGGAATCACCATCTGTGTCATAGGCGGTGATGCTGAAGCTATCAACCAAAGGATCATTGGCAGAATGATTCTGGGCGCTGGACAGCACATAGTTAAAGCTCACTACGCCATTGCTGAAATCAGTGATTTCTACAGTGCCATATTGGCCCTGAATCTCAACGGGTGACTCAGGAGTGGCTGCCAGCAGCATAGCCAGAGTTACTGACGTGGTGTTACCGCCGACGCTGAATACAATGCGGTTCAGACCATCAGGTGCCGTCACGGTAAATTGACCAGACTGTACCTGAGGACTGCTGCCTCCATTGGTGCCCCCCTGCAAATCGCCTTCATCAAAGCTCATGGCAGCCGGATCTGTGATGCTGACGGCATCATCAACCTGATTCACAGTGATATTCAGTGTTGAGGTATTTGTGCTGTCACCGTCAGTCAACACATAGGTGATAGCGGGGACATTGCCAAAGTAGTTCAGTGCCGGTATGAAGCTGTACGCACCATTGGTGGACAGAGTCAGCGTTCCGACGCCATCAATGACGTAAGCGGTACCCAGTACAAATGGCCCTGTTTGACCGGCAATGCTGAAGCTTTGAACCGTGACGGGGCCATCGACACTGCTGCCGTCAATCACGTTTCCGGAGATACCCGTGGTGCTGTCTTCATCGACATTGACGTTTTCATCGTTGTCGGTGAATTCATCGTTGACCGGCGAGATAGTGATATCAAGTACAGCGGTATCACCGGTTGACGTGGTGTAGGTAATATCCGGCACTTCCCCATTCCAGTTGGCATTGGGGGTGAAGGTATAGCTGCCATTGGCATTGATAACTATGGTACCTATGCCGCTGATGGTGGCTGTTTGTCCGGCGTTGTAAGTGGTGGTACTGCCTGCGATGACGAAGCTGACGACTGTGGTATTGCCCGGATCGTTGGTCAATACGTTGCCATGCAGAGTGACATCTTCAGGCGAGGTCACAACATCATTGTTGGTGCCGGTAACCACAGCGGTATCGCTGCCTGTACCGGAAACGTTGCCGGCAGGATCTGTCTGGGTCGCCGTCACGGTAATGGTCGCCCCGGCTGCAACAATTTCAGTCCAGGTAATGACACCATTGTTATAGCTGTAACCGGTCGCGGCAGAGCCATCATCGAACTGCAGCTCGCCATTGACCAACTTCAGCTTCACGGTATTGACGGTACTGCCGTTGCTGATCTGCAGGGTAACCAAATCTCCGGCGGCAAATTGAGCATGGTTGACCGTTGCAGACAGCTGCACATCATCAGTGCCCAGCTCCGGACGACTGATGAGTCCATCATTGTTGGCATCATCCACAATAGTCACCGTCGGTGCAGTTGGCGCAACGGTATCCAGCATGGCGCTGTCTCTGCCCGGGGCCGAGATGTTGTCATCGCGGTCAGTCTGGGTAGCA
>NZ_JBOZWP010000019.1:0-97016 GCF_050865035.1 Shewanella sp. GXUN23E
ATCATCGATGGATAACCTGCCGTTGGCACCCATTCTGACTTCAGACTCCGGAACAGTCTTTCCATCGGCGCATTGTCCCAACAATTTCCCCGGCGACTCATGCTTTGGGTGATGCGGTAGCGCCATAGGCGTTGTCGGAAAGCTCGACTGCTATATTGGCAACCTTGGTCCGAGTGGAACATCAGTCCGTTAGGTCTGCCTCTTTGCTCAAATGCCATATCCAGCGCTTTAATCGCCAACTCAGCGTCTGGCTTATTCGACAGCGCCCAGCCAACAACACGTCGGCTGTACAAGTCCATGACCGTTGCCAGATAACACCAGCGACTGCCTGCCCAGATGTAAGTGATATCGCCACACCAGGACTGATTCGGGATACTTGGCGCAAAGTCCCGAGCCAATCTATTAGGAATATCCGGTCGCTCAATCGTGGCGCTTTTATATGCGTGAGAGCCTGGCTGCTTGCATATCAGGCCCAACTCTTTCATGAGACTGCGCACTCGATAGCGACCAATCTTCTCCCCTTGTTCACGCAACATAGAAACCAACGTTCGGCTGCCCGCAGAAGACCGACTTTCTGTGAATAAGCGATTAACCTCGCTGCGTTGATGCAGTCGTTGTGCATTCACCAAACGTTTGCGGCTCAAGTAGTCATAAAAGCTGGATGGTGCGATATCAAATACTGAACAGACCAATTCCACAGCCTCCTGCCCTCTCAATTGGTCTATCAGCGCGTACGTTCGAGTTCGTCCTGCATCAAGAGAGCGGTTGCCTTTTTTAAGATGGCTTTCTCTCTCTCCAGTCGATTAATTCTGGCTTCCAGCTCCTGAATCTTTTGCTGCTCAGGCGTCAATGCTTTACTCAGTGGCGTTGCACCCCCACGTTCGGCTTCCAACTGATTGACCCATCGTCTGAGTGCAGTCTCGCCGATATCCAGTGAGCGACTGGCCTCTGGGATGGAATAATCTTGATCCAGTACCAAACTGGCGGCTTCAAGTTTGAACTCTGGAGTAAAGGAACGTCTTTTTCTGGTCATGAAACACCTCTTAATCAGGTGGTAACTGTACCACCTAAAATGGTGTCCGGGTTCATTAGACCACTACACACATTCGCCCACAAACTTAAGTGAGAAGCTTCATCTTAGGATGGGGCTTTTTGAGTTTTGTTTCCCGATGACCTCCGTCCAGAAAGAGCCATACGATCCCCCTGGTGGAGCGAGCAATTGCTGCTTCCTTTTCGTATTCACACCACTTCGGATTAACTCAGATTCACTGGCACCTTATGGCAAACCGGGTAGGCTGCTTAGTTATTTATCTATTTTGCAGGATACCTTTATGAAAGTGCAGATAACGACTCTGATGGCTCCTTTGATATTGGTAATGTCAGCCCCCGTGTTTGCCAATGACTTCTCTAACCAAAGCGCTTGGCAGGCGCTGCAGGGAACCGAAGGGCATTGGCAGGGGCAGATCAGGTACGCAAACTCCAATCCGCAGCTGGTCGACCTTAGAATGAATACTGAAGTCACTCCCGATCAGGAGACACTTATTCGTTACCTGACGTATGCCGATCAGGGACAGATGGTTTACGCCGTTAGTCTGATGACACAAAATCCGGAGACAGGGAATCTGGTAGAGTCATATTTTCGTAACGGCAATGGAACGTTACATAGATATCAGGTCAATAATGCGGAGTTTAATGATGTTGGCCATTGGCGTATTAGTTATCAGCGGCCTTCAGATGACGGTAACGGGATAACCAAGCTGAACTGGCAGCGACAGGGAGGTAAAATGGAAAGCAAAGAGTGGCAATGTCAGCCCAACGGCAGCCAGTGCCAATTGCTAACAGAAACCCGGCTTACACGTCAGCCGGCTCAATAGGCAGAGCTCAATAGCTGTAAACAGCATTTGTTTCTCCAGGAGAGTATATGGAAATACATGTGGTAAAAGGAGATATTACCAATCTGGCTGTGGATGCTATCGTTAATGCCGCCAATTGTTCCTTACTGGGCGGCGGTGAGGTTGATGGCGCCATTCACAGAGCCGCCGGGCCAGAGCTCTTGGAAGCTTGTCGGGCATTGGGAGGCTGCAACACAGGTCAGGTTAAAGTGACGCCAGGCTTTATGTTGCCTTCTCGGCATGTGTTTCACGCAGTGGGGCCCGTATGGCAGGGGGGCGATAATCATGAGGATATACTGCTTGCCAGTTGCTATCGCGAGGCTCTGGAGAGAGCCGCTGAGCTTGCCATTAAGAGTATTGCCTTTCCCTGTATCAGTACCTGAGTGTATGGATTCCCGAAGTTCAGAGCCGCACAGATTGCAGTGACCACAGTACGCAATTTACTTCCCCAATTACCACAGCTTAAGCAGTTGATCTTTGTTTGTTTTGAAGACGAAGATCTGAGTCTTTATCAGGCTTTATTGCAGTAATTCTGGCCGAATCAGAGGCTTTTTCACCGTTTTGCTTGAAAAAGCTGCAGTCGTTCGGTTTGTCCTGAAAAAGTGCTTTACCTTTACGGGGTGTTTTAGCATAATGCCCCACGTCGACAGGGGTGTAGTTCCAATTGGTAGAACAGCGGTCTCCAAAACCGATGGTTGCGGGTTCGAGTCCTGCCACCCCTGCCAATCTTCAGAAAAGCCGTTCAGCAATGAACGGCTTTTCGCTTTTCTAAATCCGGTAAATTACCACATCACGCCATCAATCTCCCAGCCGACGCTCACATAACTCAAACATCAGATATGAAAAAGGCCACCACAGGGGTGACCTTAATGTCGTCGGCGCCAGGCGTTTACAGGGTTAAAAAGAAGGTAATCATTACCGGTACCAGCAGACTTAAGATAAAGCCGCTGACAATGGCTGTAGGTACCAAGCTGTTGCCGCCGCTTTGCTGAATAACCGGTAAGGTAAAATCCATTGCGGTTGCGCCGGCATAGCCAACGGACGTGGCTGGATAACGGCTGATCAGCGCCGGGATCAGCATAATGGCCACCATTTCCCTGAGCAGCTCATTCAAAAATGCACCGCCCCCCAATACCGGTCCCAGATAGTCTGTGACCAGAATACCGGTCAAGGAGTACCAGCCAAACCCGGATGCCATCGCCAGTCCCTGATTCCAGGGAATGTCCAGCCACCAGGCCGCCAGCAAGCCGCCCGGCAGTGAGCTTAATACCACTACCAGCGCCAGCATCATGCCTTTGGTGTTGAGCAGTATTTGTTTGAGTGGCATGGCGCTGTTACGCAGTCCAATACCGATAAGCAACAGTAACAGCAGCAAAATGGCCTCACTGGCTTCATCGACCCAAAACAGGCTGCCGGGGTGCAGAGTGCGGACAATCAAACCCAGCAGTAGCCCGATAACGACTGCAAGAATGAGCTTTCCTGAGCCCAGCAACATGGCTTTGAAGGGCAGTTTGGCTTTGTGGGATTCAACCCTGGTGTGCCAGCGTTTATCCAGCAACGGCAGTGCCAGCAGGTTGCAGGCACTGATACAGACAAACAGAACTCCGGCAACCTGCAGTATTTGCAGCAAGTTCTGGCCGAGTTGGTCCATTTTGGCGAGGCTCAATCCCATCAGGAAGAGGATTACTGATACCAATTGGCCACAGATCTGGTCGATTCGGGCGAGGTGCCGGGAATTATTCAGCTTGATCATATAGCCAACGACCAAAGGGCTAATGACAAACAACAGTCCGCTGAGCATAGAAGGGTACTCTGATTATAATTTGCCGGTCACTCTAGCCACTGCCCGAACAGATGTAAATCGCCGAATTCACACAGAAATATAAATAATTGACGTAAATCCAATGAATTGTATCAAACGAAAGATATCAGCCTGTTTTATGAGGCTGATCTGCGATGTCTGCTTCCGGCCGGATATTGGAAGAGTTGGGCCTTAGATTAATGACAGCTGGGGCGAGGCCAATTGCAGTTTGGGCAGATGGATATCGGCAGGCAACTCGTTTGCCAGTTGCTGAGTTAGGCGTCTGGCCAGTTGTGGTGCCAGCACGTTATCCGGGGTATGAATGAACAAATAAGGCTGTTTACCTTCTTGTATCCAGTTGGCCAGTTTTACCAGCCAGGGGGCAAAAAACGTATCATTGGCTTCCAATACCGGATGACCGATAAAGCGTACTACAGGAAAATTGTCGGTAGCCAGCGCATGCACCGGGACCCTGGGTTTTTTACTGTGGGCATCAATCACTGCCGGCGAGTCTGCGGGGGCTGCAAATACCGGGCGGGTATCTATCATGATGCGCGAAGCGCCCCTGTCCATCAGTAATCGATTGAATGCCCGTTCGGCTTCTCCTTTGGCAAACAGCGCAGGATGCCGTACTTCGACACCACAATGATATCCCTCCGGCATCCATTCCAGAAAGCGTGCCAGAGCATCCAGGCCGTCCGGGCCAAACGACGGTGGCAGCTGAATTTTCCAGACGCCGGTTTTGTCGGCAATGGCAGACATTGTTTGCAAAAAATCGCACAGCTGCGCGCGGCAGTTTCGCAACTGCAATTGGTGAGTAATGGCTTGTGGCAATTTGAAGGTAAAACGGAAATCAGCAGGAGTTGCATCGCGCCAGGCAAGCACGGTTTGCACCGTCGGCGTAGCATAAAAAGTGGTGTTGCCTTCGACAGTATTGAACATGTCTGCATAGGCTGCGAGTTTATCTGCGCTGCCACCATAGATGCTGCTTTGCCAGTGTTGATGAGTCCACATGGGCAAGCCAACAAACAATGCGGTATCAGACAACGACATAACTCACCCGGAATAGAATGCAGACACCTATTGTGTCTGCATTTTCCGATCAGTCAATGATGGATGGGATGATGAGCTCTGTTGCCAGGCAATATCGTTTTATCCGGATTCCAGGGTATCAATGTTTGTCGAACAGACCATGACCACTGGTAAGCAACAGCGAGACCAGTTTATCGTTATCAAGTGGCTCACCGGACAGCACACTGGCGAGAATTTCGCTGCCAAACAATTGGGGCGACAGCATGACATCGGGTTTGACCTGTTTCACCTTATTCATATTCTTGGCATCGTTGACCGACAGCACAGTCTTGGTATCCGGGCTTGAGTCTTTCACAGACAATACAATAAAGGCGTTGAGAGCATCATCATTGGTCAGCGCCAATATGGCTTTGCACTGCTCAATACCGGCAGTTTGCAGCAAGGTATTATCGGTACAGTCACCCGACAGAATATCCAGCTTACAACCGGTTTTTTGCTCGATGGCGGGAAAATCTTCCTCGGGGGATGAGGTGAGCACTGTGACATCCTCGCCGCGACTCTTGAGCTGAGCGATAGTGCTGATGGCCAGAATCGAGGTGCCACACACAATAAAGTGGTTTTTACGGTTCATGGGTTTTGGGTTCCCTTTAACAAGTTTATCCAGACCGCCCTTGATGATGGGGCCAAATACGGTTGTCAGCGAGGTCGCGAACACGGTAATCCCTGCCACGATAACTGACACAGTGAACATCCGTGCGGCTTCTGATATTGGCGTTATGTCGCCGTAACCCACAGTCGTCATGGTGACCATGGAGAAGTAGAAGGCATCCATCAGATTGTTGATTGCCGGATGAAAGCCCTCGCCGAAATACAGGGCGCCATAGGTGGAGTAGAACAGCAACACCACGAAGCTAATGAAGGCGACAATCCCACCGGCGGTTGCGCTGGAGCAGTTAAAGTCCTGGCTCAGTAATAGCAGCAATACCAGCGCAGCGCCGCACAGGTTCAGGTGAACCGTCAAATCCGGATAAAAGTGCCAGGTAAACGCCAGAATAATCAACAACAGCATAATGCTGACTGCCCAGGCGATTCTGGCACGATACAGCAGGCCTATGGCATTGAGCATCAGAAAAATACCGAGTAATAACCAGGGACCGTTGGCGGCGCTGGCCCAGTCGATATTGCTGAAGCTTTTGATGTGAAACAGGGCGATAAGATTGTCTGTATTGCCCCAAACAGACAGAGAGATCATCAGACCGTTGGCAAATACCAGCATGGCCGCCAGTACATGTCGCAGCGATCGCCAAAGGGATAAGGTTGCATGCCAGAAGCGGGAAATAGGCTTCACGTCACCCTCCGTGAGTCGAAACAGGAAGCCAGTATAGCCCAATTGCCCAATGCTGTGTTTAGCACTGTGCCATCCTTTCAAAACCTGAATACAAATTAATGTCACGGGCAGTTTTTCCACATCAGCCTGCACTTGGGGCGTTGCTGCCGCAGTCGCAGGCAACTGAATGCCCCACCCGCATAACTCAGAGGGGTGTGATTCAGCTATCAGTCTACTGTTGATGAAAGTCTTTTATTTCAGCAAAAAATCCTCATTGAATTCTCAAAATACACTCTTTTATAAATGTCAAATCATTGATTTTATGGGTTTTTAAATTTTCATCTTTTCATCAGCTTGAAACGCAAAGCGAATGCGTGACAGTGCCCGTTTTTCTGTTTGCCAATGTAGAGAATAGGCAGCGCTCAAGTGTCGATGTCGTTCAGTGAACTGTCGGGTTTAGTTGAATAAAAAACTAAGAAATATTTAGGAGTGAATGATGAATCAATGGAAAAACAAAACAGCGCTCGGCGTGTTGTTTTGTCTTGGCACTGTAGCCAGTGCGACTTCATACGCCGCCCCCAAGGCAGGCGATCCTGGCTATGGCACCCACGAAATGGGCAAAACTGCCCAGGGTATTATTGCCAATCCTGATCTGACTGAAGAAAGCAAAGGCGTTAAGACCCTGCAGGATTACATCGTGCAGGAGAAAGAGCTGTTCGACTTCCTGTTCCAGAACCACCCAGTATTCAAGTATGAAGAAGCCGGTCGCCTGAAGGGTGTTTACATGGTTTCTGACCGTGGTGGCGAATACCTGGAAGAAGGTAACTCCCAGCTGTACTCCAAGCACAAAGGTCGTCCAATGGCGATCCAGTACCGCCTGGGCGAGAAGTCTATTCTGGACTTCCCAAACAAGTTTGTTGGTCCTGAGAAGTGTGGTGAGTGTCACGCTGCCCAGTACGAGAAGTGGAGCCGCTCTCGTCACGCCAAGACAGTTCGTTTCCCTGGTGAACACCCAGAGGTAAACAACGACATCGAAAAGACCATGTACAACACCAAGGATACCTCTATCCTGCCAGACGGTATTACCCCTGATGCCATCTACGCCACTATTGGTACTCCACGTACCAAGTACGGCTTCATGGACTCCTGGCTGGTGCGTGGTTCTTACCACGTTAAAGGTGGTCTGCTGGTAGACGGTACCGGTGTTCTGACTGCCGGTGCCAACCAGTTCTCCCGTGGTTGGGCTGAGTGGCTGACTCCTGAGAAAGCCAAAGAAATCCAGAAAGTAATTCCTGAGTTCCCAACCACGCTGGAAGAGATCGGTCTGTCTGGTTCTCACCAGTGGGGTATGAGCTCTTACGGTGCCAAGTACGAGAAAGAGTTCCTGTTCCAGCCTGCGTCTTCTTACTGTGAGGTGTGCCACACCTTCAAGTTTGACTTCAAGAACAAAGACGAATTCTTTGCGGCGCTGGGTAACCCTGAAGAACTGCGCAAGCACACTATCTCCAAAGGTATTACCTGTGAAGAGTGTCACGGCGCCGGTGGTCACCTGGACGGCGGTATCGGTGGCGGCATGCCATCCAACTGTGAGCGTTGTCACCAGCGTTTCAACTTCATTGATGACCTGGCCAACACTGAAGAAGGCAAAGAGAAACTGGATTACGCATTCGGCGTGAAGATGAAGTCTTCTTGCCCATCATGCGGTACTGAAGGTTCCCAGATGTACTCTTCCATGCACTATGACAAGGGTATGCGTTGTGCGACCTGTCACGATCCACACGAAGTGACCGGTAACGACTGGACCTCTAACTTCACCAAGCCTGCGATGAAGAAAGATTGTACCGACTGTCACGAAGCGCAGAAGATCGTTGCCAACAATGCCAAGACTCACACCAACCAGACCTGTCAGGCGTGTCACATGCCTAACACTGGTTCCTGTGAAAACTTCACCGGTATGCAGTTCCCGGATATGGCCGGTTTCGACTCTGTACGTCGCAGCCACGTTTGGAAGATTGACGTTCACCCAGAGCGCAAGCACCTGAACCCACCAGAAGGCAAGCCACGTGATGCCGCTGTGAAGGGCTGGACTGTTGCCAAGGATGAGAATGGTCACCACTACCTCGACCTGATGTGGTCTTGTGCCCGTACTTCTCCATCTGACGTAGACGTTGTTGAGAACAAAGGCTGTCACAGCCCATTCCAGTCTGAACTGGAAAAAGGCATGCACTTCGAAGACCAGATGGAAATCTACGGTGAAGTACAGAAGTGGCAGAAGCCAGTGAAGGAAACCTTCGCACAGGTTGAACAGGCCATCGAGCGTATCGACCAGCTGCTGGAAGTGACCAAGCTGTCCAACGACAAGAAGAGCCAGGTTTACATGCTGACTGAAAAAGCTCAGGAAGCACTGGATCTGATCAAGGCCGACGGTTCCTGGGGTGTTCACGGTCCACGTTACTCACAGAAGCGTCTGAACGCTGCTCTGGCTTACGTGACCGAAGCTCAGGCTATCATCGACGGCTCTCTGTCTGCCAAGAAGATGTAATACCGCCCAGTGCTTGCCGGGGCTCCCGGCAAGCCTGAGCAAACTCAGTCCCGGCCTTCCGGCCGGGACAACAGGGAAACACCATGAAGAAGTTAATAAACCAATTTTTGATGTCACTGGCCTTGTTGCTGAGCGCAGGCAGCTGTTTCGCCGGTGGTGGGGAAGAGATGTCACCGGCAATCCGTCACGATATCAACCCCAGATATGTGAGCTTGCTGGAAGCGGAAGTTCTGCACAAACGTGGCGATGTTTATTTTTTCGACGTAAACACGCTCGAAATCTGGGCTGAAGGTTTCATCCCGGGAGCGGTTTTCTTCAATGTTCGCAATTGGAGAGAGTTACTTCCAAAAAATAAAGACGCCGAGATGGTGTTCTACTGTGCCAACCGTCTGTGTACCGCCAGTGTGGTGGCTGCCCGCGAGGTAATGAAGCTGGGCTACACCAACGTGATGCAGATGCCGGATGGTATCTATGGCTGGCGCATGTCAGGCCGGCCACATGAGAAACCTTAAGCCATACGTTTATCGGCCGGCTCCATCCCCATCCTGTGGAGTCGGCCACCTCAGATAAGCACGATTAAAGTAAGCACTATTTCAAGCATTAGATTGAGAATTGGATTATGAAAATCTTTAAGCAAACCCTACTGGCTACCTTTACCACTCTGGTATTGAGCAGCACTGCCATGGCCACTGAACTGAAGTCTGAACTGGACCGTGAATCCTATGCACTGGGTTCTTCAGTCGGTAAGTACATGTCCAACCAAATTTACAACCAGGTTGAGCTGGGCGCCGAAGTGAACATGGATGCCGTGGTGGCCGGTTTTGTGGATGCCCTGAAAGATCAATCCAAAATCGAAGAGGGTGACGTGGTTACGCTGTTGAACCAGCGTCTGGAATTTCTGAATGCCAAGCGTGAAGCGCAGCTGGCCAAAGTCAAAGAGCAGAACAAGGCTGACAGCCAGGCTTACCTGATTGAAAACAAACTGAAAGACGGCGTAGTAGTGACTGACTCCGGGCTGCAGTACGAAGTGTTGACCATGGGCAATGGTAACAAGCCAAAGCCGGAAGATGTCGTGACCGTTAACTTCACCGGTAAGTTGCTGGACGGCACCGAGTTTGAATCTACCTACACCCAGAACAAGCCTGCACGTATGGCGATGATGACCCTTATTCCAGGTTGGAGCGAAGGTCTGCAGCTGATGCCGGAAGGCTCTACTTTCCGCTTCACCGTACCGGCAGAACTGGCCTATGGCAGTGAAGGCGCCGGTATGATCCCACCAGAATCAGCCCTGGTATTTGAAATCGAGCTGGTGAAGGTGGAAGTACAGAAAGACAAGCCTGCCGGTATGGGCATGGGAATGGGCATGGGTGGTATGGGCAGCATGATGTCTGGCCACGAGTAAGCCTGAGCGTAGCGTTACCGTAACGAGTTGAGATAAGGGGAACCTGGGATGAACAGTTTGATGATGGCGATGGCAGGGGTGTTTGCCTGTGTGAGCGGTGCGATTGTGCTGCATCACACCAGCTACCTGCGCTCAGCCCGTCAGGCTGCCGACTGTGCCGACACGCAGTGTTCATCCCGGGGCGCCGATTATCAACCTGCTGGCATGGGGATCCTGACACCCGTCGTGATGAGCCTGTTTGTGTTCGTCCTGGGACTTGGGATCTACAGCCAGACCGGTCGTTTCAACGACTGGAACCAGGGCAAGCTTGACGACAATATTGACTACCTGGTGGCAGCCGACATCACCAAGGGACGTCAGGCCGTTGAGCATGACCCGCAAAATGAGATTGCATTACTGAATCTGGCTCAATCCTATGCCGCCGGTGGCATGTACAAGGACGCCGTGGACACTCTGGATAAGCTCTTGGCCTTTAAAGGTGAAGATGCTGAACTGCTGGGGATGAAGGCGACTGCCATGTACTACCGGGATGACAGGGCGATTGCCCCGGAAACCGGCATTGTGATTGCCCGCGCGCTGGCGCTGTATCCACAGGAATTGCAAACCCGCTTGCTGCTGGCAACGGATGCATACCTTAACGGACAGTACGCCAAAGCTATTGGACACTGGGAAATCTTGCTTGAGAACCAAACCCAGGCGTTCAACCGGGATGCCATCAATAATGCGATCTTGAAAGCGCAGAGCAAACTGAACCCGCAGGGCTGACAAAGACCTGTTGGCCGGCCGCTCAGCCGGCCCAATGAGCGCGTTAACCGACGACACACTGAAGCGACTGAACAAAATTAAAGGTCGGCTTAGGCCGACAGATGGAGGATGTTTGTGAGTGAGATTCTAGAGAGACGTAAGTTTCTTAAAGGAGTCGGAGCTTGTTCTTTGCTGATGGCACCCCTGGGTTGCAGCTCAGTAAAAGAAGAGAGCGAGGGCGCCTATAAGCCTCATTACGTCATGGTGTTCGATCAGAACAAATGCGTGGGTTGTGGTGACTGTAAAGCGGCTTGTAACAAGGCCAATGATCTGCCGGAAGGCGTATCCAAGGTATTGCTGGAACAGCAGTCAGGTCGCGTTGAAGGCCAACCCTGTCCACATTGTGGCAAGCTGGATTGCGGCTGTGAGCGTAAGTTTGTACGTGTGTCTTGCCAGCAGTGCAAGAACGCGCCTTGCGTTGCCGTATGTCCTACCGGTGCGGCTCATAAAGATCCGAAGACCGGTGTTGTGACTATGGATGACTCCAAGTGCGCCGGTTGTAAGTACTGTATTGGTGCCTGTCCATACAATGCCCGCTTTATCAACGCCAACACTGATGTGGCGGATAACTGCGACTTCTGTCTGGAAAACAAGTTGTCCAAGGGTGAGTTGCCAGCCTGTGTGCAGGCCTGCCGCTACGACGCTCTGGTATTCGGTGATGCCAACGACCCGAACTCTTTCGTCAGCCGCCTGCTGGCCGTGAAGGATTCCGTGCGCATCAAGGCCCATATGGGTACCGAGCCAAGCCTGCGTTATATCCCAATCGTGAAACTGGGGGTTTAAACCATGGACGGAACTATTGAATTCACCATGGGCCTGACCGAAGGCTTTGCCTGGCCCTGGCCAATTGCGGTGTACCTGTTTTTCGCCGGTATTTCCGGTGGTGCACTGACCATTGCTCTGTGTCTGCGCTTCTTCAAGGGCCAGACCGAGAATACGCCATTTTTGAAGGCGGCTTCGCTGGTGTCTCTGGTGACCATCGCCCTGGGTATGATCTGCCTGGTGTTCGACTTAACCAACCCATTGTTCTTCTGGAAGATGCTGGTGTTCTACAACCTGGATTCCGTGATGAGCATCGGTGTTATCGCACTGTCGGCTTATATCCCGCTGGTTGCCCTGGTTACCCTGTTTGCGCTGGAAGAAGAAGTTCGTGCTATCAAGCAACTGAACTTCCTGATCCCGGTGCTGGAGATGCTGCGTAAGTTCCGCAGCCCGGCTGAAAAGCTGACTCTGGTGCTGGCCCTGTCTGTGTGTGCTTACACCGGCTTCCTGATCTCTGCACTGATCCGCTTCCCGCTGATCAACACCTCAGTACTGCCTGCGCTGTTTGTGGCGTCTGGTCTGTCTGCCGGTGGTGCTGCGGCCAAGATGCTGGCCGTGGGGCTATTCAAAGAAGACCTGCACAGCAGCGAAATGAAGCAGCTGCACGGTGCTGAGTGGCCAATCATGTTCTTCGAAGCCCTGTTCCTGTTCATGATCGCCGTATCGCTGATGACCGGTAATGCCGGCGCTCAGTATGCGTTCAGTGCTTTCGTTGAAGGTACCTGGGCGACGCTGTTCTGGGTTGGTGTAGTGGGTATTGGTTTTGTTGGTCCGCTGCTGCTGAACTTTGCCACCGGTAAACACTTCAGCCACTCGGCTCAGGCCTTCTATCTGTCAGGTGCCTGTGCCCTGACCGGCATGATGTGTCTGCGTATGTTCGTATTGTACGCAGGTCAGTATTACGCCATCTGAAAAATTGACGGCGGACTTCGTTTCATCATCTCCGGGGTCCGCTGTCACCTGATTTCAGGCAAGGGAGTGGGGGTATGTCATGCCTGTACCCTTTACTCGCCACCCCTCCGGTTATTTCCCTGTTATCGGCAGGGGTGGTGCTTGCCATTTGGTGCTTACCAACTAAAGTGACGCCGTTGCTTTACCTTCCTCTGTCGATGGTTCGGCGTTGTTGTTTAAATTCAATAGGTTCTGTAACGCCCATGAAAAAGCTGTTATCTCTGGCAATGTTCCCCCTGCTGTTTGCCTGCAATGAGGGCGATGCCGCCAATGTCCAGGTTGCGCCTGTGGCGATTGATGACCACGACAGATGCCATATCTGTGGCATGATGATCACCAAGTATCCAGGCCCCAAAGGCCAGGTATTCCTGAAATCCTCAGACAATATTCCCAAGTTCTGCTCTTCGCGGGACATGTTTAACTTTGCTCTGCAGACTGAAAACCAGCGACAGATCACCGCCATGTATGTGCATGATGCGGCGACGACCGATTGGGAGCATCCTGCCGACTCCGCCTTTATTGATGCCAGGACGGCTTACTATGTTTATGGCACCAGCAAGAAGGCGGTGATGGGGCCTGCAGTGGCTCCTTTCAGCTCGAAAGAAGCGGCTGAGAAGTTTGCTGCGCAGTACGGTGGCCGGGTACTGGATTTTGAATCCATCACCCTGGAGCTGCTGGCCGGAACCGAATAAGTTCCCGGCGCGGGTAAACCAAGGCCGTCAGTGATGGCCTTTTTACTGATATGAATTGTTATTAAATGCCAGTAGTTAAGTAATGGCTTGATTACATTTTGCCGAAGGTCAAATTTCGGGGACGGGAAGCAGGCCATTACTTTGAAAGGCATGGTGGCGGGAGTAAAATCACAAGCTTGTTTTACCCCATTTATCAGTCCCTGAGTGCCTTGTAAAAGCGTGCTGAATTTAGACTCCGGACAGGCCATAAGTTGAAAGTCACTTCTTTTCTCGTCCTTGACGAGGCTGAAAATCTGCTGCTGGATCTGCGAACCCAGGAGCAAATCACCCTGACCTTTTCCGAGGCAGCGGTGCTGGCGACATTGCTCAGACATCACGAGCAGGTGCTGGACAAGGACACCCTGCTGGCCGCAGGCTGGCCCGATCGGGTTGTCGCGCCCACCTCTCTGACCCAATGTATCTCCACGCTGCGCAAAAAGCTGTCTGCTTATCCTGAAATCAAGCTGCATACGCTGGCCCGTATGGGTTACCAGCTGCAGATTGAAGAGGAAGATGCCGAGCCTGATACGCCCGAGATCACTGAGCCCGCGCGCAAAAAGCGGCGCCCTTGGTTACTGCTGCTCATTCCTGTGCTGTGTCTGGGGGCGGTATTAGTGTGGCAATATCAGCAGCAGGGCATTGGCTGGAAACATGAAGATGAGATCCCGCTGAACATAGGCGGGGTGCAGGGACAGGCGGAACTGTTCTTCCCCAAAGGCGCTGATCGGCCCGCTCCCTGGCGCTGGCAAAAACATATTGCTCCCGAGAGCAATCTTATCCCCAACCTGAGGCACTTCAGTGCATTTGCGCTGGCAGAGGACAGTGCCTATTCGATGGCGATTTGTCCATCCGGTGATTATCGTAACTGCGATGGCAAAGGGTTGATGAACATAGTGGCGGTGGATGACAAGCCCGCCGGTCTGAAGATGACTGAATTTATCCCGTTGATGCACAAGATGGAGCAGCGGGTGCGTTATAACCGCATCACCATTCCCGAGGGGATGTGTAAAAAGTCCGATTTTAACGAACACAACTACCAGGCTGACGTATATTTCCCGGTCGCCAACAAGTTGCTTGAGCGTTATGACCTGAATATGTCGCTGGTGTACGACACCCAGGATACAGGTAGCTTTTATTTCTCGTCCTGTCTGACGGATCAGGACTGCCTGACAGCGCCCATCAAGTACACTTTCCGTGGTGATTTCGTGCAGGATCGTGCGCAGATAGGCCACTGGAACGTGGATGTGTTCAATATCAAGGTGAAGTGCAAGAACCTGTATAACCCTGAGAAAATTAATACCTCAGCGGCCTACTTCTTCCGCAATATCCGCAAGGACGATATTCAGGATGATGAACTGACTTTCTATCGCCTGTATCAGAACAATGCCAGCGCCATCTGGATTGTGCCGCGTATGGGCAACATAGTGGTGTGGACGCGTTACAAGAAGGTGGGGCTATAGGCGCCCCCTGCGCTGACAGGGTGTCAAAGGGCGCGGTTTACCGCGCCTTTTTTATGCCTGCAGGGCACAGATATAGCGAGTCGGTAGTCAGGGCGATGCTGTAGCAAAGTGAGTTCATCACGGCACAATTTGCACCATGAGCGGCTAGTACAGAAAATATGCTTCGGCAGAAGGGGAAAGCGGGTCGCGGACGGTTCAGGCGGTACAAAAAAGGCGGTGATAGCTGTCACCGCCTTTGGCAGATCAGACTGTCTGATATCAGAGGCTGTAGTTCACTGACAGCATCCACTCACGGCCGGCTCTTGGCAGACCCTCTGACTGGGCATAGTTCTCATCCAGCAGGTTGTTGAACTTGAGCTGCCAGCTCAGGCCTTCAATCGGCAGTTGTTGAGTCAGCCCCAGGTTAACCAGAGTGTAGTTGTCCAGCTCGATGCGTTTTTCCTGCTTACCCTGATATTGTACGCTGTCGCGGGCATGTTCGGCATCGGCAAACAGGCTCAGGTCGAAAGGCAGCTCAATGCGGACGTCGGCTTTATAGGTATGCTTGGGGCGACCCTGCAGCTGCTGGCGCTCGCTGTCGGCACCCAGATTCTCGGCGTCCAGGAAGCTGTACGCTACTCCCATCTCCAGCCAGTCAGTAACCGGGTAACGGGCGCTGGTATCCACACCGCTGAAGCGATACTTGTCGAAGTTCAGGTGCTTATCGATTTCTTCACCATTGATGTCCACCGCGACTTTCTCAATGTAATTGTCGATGTCGCTGGTGTAGGCGGTCAGGTTCAGCTCAAGTGCGCCAAAGTACTGCACTACGCCAAGTTCATAGTGCCAGGAGGTCTCAGGCTGCAGATCCGGGTTACCGGCGCCGGCTTCATACAGCTGGCGGAGATCGGGATAACGCACACGCTTGGCGGCGGAGGCAAAAATTCTTGAAGAATCGGTCAGTTGCCAGTAAGCCGATGCCAAACCCGCCTCATGCAGCTGTGAATCGATATCGCTGTAATACAGAGCACCACTCAGCGTTGCGCCGTAACCCCGGTCACTCTGGTACTGATATTCGATAACCAGATCCTGCTGGTTGATGGTTTCATCCAGATGCTCCGCAGCGGTTTGGTTGCCATCACCGCTGCCGCCACCGGAACCACCACCGGAGCCACCGCCAGTGCCGCCACCGGAGCCACCGCCGGAGCCACCGCCGGAGCCACCGCCGGAGCCACCGCCGGTACCACCACCGGTGCCGCCGGTACCACCACCGGTACCGCCGCCAGTACCGCCGGCTTTGGGCTGCGCAAAGGTCAGGGTATCAGATTCCCAGCTATTGCTACGTGCGCCCAATGAGGTCGTCAACATATGGTTATCTGAGGTCATGATCCATTGCAGGTTGGCCCCCAGACCATCGGTAATGGAATGCTGCTCGCTGTCCAGCGCGTCGAACTCCTCATCCAGATAGCTGTTCCACTGTCGCTCATCGCGGGTGTAGTACACAAAGCCGCGCAGGGCGTGATTTTCATTGAGACGGTGCGCTGCCGTGCCCTGTACGCTGTAGTTATCCATATCATCCAGGCGGTCATACTTGAGCTTGCTGGCGGTAGTACGATCGGGAATGCCCCATTGGGCCTGGCGATAGTTAAGGTTCAGTCCCAGGCGGGTATCTTCACTGGCCTGCCAGCCCATTGAGCCCAGTACCGCATGATCCCGGGTATCGCTGTTGGCACGCTCGCCGGCACCCTGAGTTGCCGTCGGGATGAAATCATCACTCAGGGGATAATCATTGCGCTTGTTGAACACATAGTTGCCGAAGAAATCCAGATTGCCAGAGGCACCGCCTGCAGACACTGAGGCTTTGTAACTGTCGTCATTGCCAACACCGGCCTGCAGGCGGGCACCTTCAAGATCACTGCCCTGTTTGGTGATGACGTTGATGACCCCGCCATTGGCACCACTGCCGTACAGCAATGAGGCTCCGCCACCGACAGTGATCTGCACTTCCTGGATCTGTTCAACCGGCACCAGCTGTGGATCGAACTGACTCTCATACGGGTCATTCATGGGGACGCCGTTGAGCAGGAAAGTCACATGGCGTGACTTGTAACCACGGATATCGATTTGCGGCACACCTTTACCACCGACCCTGACGTTGATGCCGGGCACATCTTCCAGTGCCTGGGCCAGGTTGGTCAGGCCTTTCATCTGCAATGACTCGCCACTCAGGGAGATCATTGAGGCTGATAGCTGTTGAGCTGAAGGTTGGGTGCCCTGCACCACAATCACTTCCTGAACATCGAGTAAGCCGGGTTGGGCTGCCAGTGCGGGCAGGGCACTGACGACCAGTGTCCCCAGTAGGGTTTTCTTGTACATGTTGCTGTCTCTGAATGATGTTAACCGGCCAAGTTTATAGAGTTAACTATTGGTTTTTAGCCATATTGCCCTGAGTTTGGGGAGAGATCACGCCGTAATGGAGTAAAAATCCTGTAGTTACTTAAACTAACTTTTATCGTGGGACAGATTGTCCATATTGGCGGTGGTTGTGAAGATAAGTAGACAAAATTGCGCAATCTGTCGTCAAAGGAAGGGATGAGTGGGCCGGATGATAACCCGGCCCACAGGCGTTATTGCAGCGTCAGTGCCAGCTCCCGATAAGCCAGCAATGCCATTTGCCCCTGATCTTTCAGCTCCAATGCCCGCACCCTGAACGGTGCCTGCAGGCCACTGGCACGAATACGCTGTTGATCCAGTGGCAGTGTCATTACGCTCGAGTCCGGTGTCAGCCAGGTGGCCGCTTCCGTTCGCATCAGCAGGTGTTCTTTACCGCGGTGATCGGTACCTGTGACGATGGCACTTAGCTGATACCGCCCCTCCGAGGCAACATCCAGAGTAAAACTCACACCATCGGGGACATGGTTTTGCCAATGACTGTTGGCATTGTCGGTGAATCGGGCGCTGTTCACATAGGCCTTGTAGGCTGACTTGATATTGCGCCGGACCGGTACACCGTCAACCTCAGTTGCAATGCTCAGATGCAGTTCATTGAGCCCGGCATTGCTGCCACTGCGGTGAATATCCGCAGGCAGTCGAATTTGCCAGCCTTCATCCCGGGGCAGAATATCGAGTTTGTGTTCACTGCCATCTGCCAGCCGCAGCATCGCCTTGGGTGACAGGTTGACAGTGCGGCCGGTCAAATTCAGCTGCACGGCGACGGTTTCCTCGGCGTTGCTGATCGCTGCGGGGGCTGACAGTGACAACAGGTAAGGGGAGTGCTTCTCCTTCACATTGACCAGATAGCTGGCCTCCGCAGGTAATGGTTGGCTGACTTTCAGCTGATAGGTTCCTGCCGGGGCCGTTGATGACAATTGCAGCGCGCTGGAGCGATCAGTCAATCCGGCTGTTGCCAGTGCATCGGCGTCGGCTTTGGAGCTAATCAATGTACTGGCAGATTTGATGCCAGGTTTGCTGATTGAAATGCTGTCCGGTGCGATGGCGTCAGGAACCACAGGAAAACCGCTGCTCAGGTCAGTTTTGGGGACCAGCCGGATAAGGCTGCCGGGCTGGCTTACCGCCAGTGGCAGCCCCTGGTTCAGCTCCCTGCCCGTGGCTCTGAACCAATACTCATCACTTTGGCTGGTTTGTTGCCACTGAGGTGAGGTTGCAATGAACTCTCCCTGCAGTGGCTGCATGAAGACAACCGGTTCCTGACGGGTATTCAGTCCAGGCTGGCTGGGCTCTGTAACGGCTTGCGGCGTCAGATCTGTGGCTGTCGGAGGGATTAAAATCTCTGCGTGAGTGACGTTTTGGGCTGTTGTGGCCGGGGATGAACTTACCTGCTGTTCGTCGCCGCAGCCCACCAGCGTCATCGCCAGTAACGAGCCGAAAATTATTGTGGTCTTGTTCATGATAAGGTTCCTAGAGGCGGTCACGGATAAGCACATCGAGGTTAAAACAGTCTCGGCGACTTTGCTGGTGGCTTAAGGGCTCCCGGCCGCGGGTCTTGTCTTTATCCCTGAACCAGACCGTTCCGGCCGCACTTTGTGAGCTGCAGTTAAGGAAGCCGTCTGAGCAGCTGTCCAGCCAGTTTTGCGTGGTTTCCAGCGCAACCTGATTCTGATAGCCGGCACAGTAGCTGTCGCTGTCCCAAATCGCAGAGTCCACATCTGTGCCGACTACCGTTTCGAAAGTGACGCCCAGTGAGGGACGACCGGCGGTACCATTCAACCAGCTGCTGTTGTAATGAGCCATCCAGCTGACCTGCTGTTGTTTCACCGCATCTGAGGCGTAACCCAGCAACCAGCCGAGCACCTGCTCAAATGCATTGCCATTCACTACGGCATCTGCCAGTGGTGTACCACCACTGGAGGGCGCCAGCGCGATGACTCTGCGGGTTTTATTGATGATATTGGGATAGCGACTGTCCCAGGTGGGGTTGGACAGGATCCAGCGAACTACGTTGCCGCCGTTGGAGTGAGTAACCAGCAGCAGATCACTGATCCCCTGATTACTGATGAAAGACTGCAACTGCCCGGCAAGACATCCGGCAGCGGCGTCAGTCCACATATATTGTTCAAAATCGCAGTTGATGACTGTGTATTTTGCCGGATTGGGCAGGCCCTGTCTGACGGAATCGACAAAGTCCCGGGTCCAGTAATCATTCAGTGCATCGGTCTGGTGGCCTGTGCCATGCACAAAAGCGACACCCGTGGTGGCTTGAGCGAGGGGAGCGACGGCTAACACTCCCAGAAGCAGATAATGTTTCATGGTGTGTTCCCTGTTGAAGGTGTGATATTTCCTTACAGCGCAGACCAAGTTAGTGGTGAAGATAACGTGTTACAAGTCTGCTTCCGGATATTTTTTCGGTGTAAATCTATGAATGAACTTACGTTTGTTTAAAACGTAGTTTGGGTATGTCTAATGCATTGTAAGTAAATGAAAAATGCTGAACACAAGCCAGGTCTGTGTTTAACTTTTGGAGGCAAAAAGTACATCCGGGCAATTGCCTCTCGCTGGTATTTTGAGTGTTTTTTGGTAGCTTGATCGCAGACATAAAAGGAGCGCACTATGACACAGGTTCATCATCCGCTGGATGACTTCACCGAATACCCTCAGGATGAGATGCTCAAGCGAGCCAGAGATCATTATGCCGACATTCGCCGGCGACATTCCGTTCGTCAATTTTCAGATCGACCCGTGCCGCGGGAAATTATTGAGCAGTGCATATTGGCCGCCGGAACGGCACCCAATGGTGCCAATCATCAACCCTGGCATTTTGTCGCTATCGAAAGTCAGGCGATTAAAACCAGGATCCGTCAGGAGGCTGAAGCGCTGGAACAGGCTTTTTATGCCGGCAGAGCCGGGGAGGAGTGGCTGGATGCGCTCAAACCACTGGGCACCAATGCCAGCAAACCTTATCTGGAGCACGCCCCCTGGCTGATTGCCATATTCAGCCAGAAACGTGGTGGGCAGCAGGAAGATGGCCAGAGTACCAATTACTATGTGCATGAGTCAGTTGGGATAGCGACAGGCTTTTTGATCCAGGCGCTGCATCATGCCGGTTTGGTCACTCTGACTCATACCCCTAAACCCATGAGTTTTCTCACTGATATCTGTGGCCGCGACAGAGACAATGAGCGGCCTTTTATGTTGCTGGTCGCCGGTTATCCGGCTGCCGGTGCCACGATACCCGGGCATGCGTTAATCAAAAAGCCGCTGGAGCAGATACTGACAGTGCTGTAATGACAGCGTTATGCGGATGACCGGATGTGTGTTGTCGGCGTTCGCGTATATCTACAGATATCACCTGTCGGGCGCCGTTTTTTGCGGCGCTGATATCGTTCAGGTGCTGCTCTCTTCTCTACGGCTGCTGGTTTCTTACTCAGTACAGGTTGTTAATCAAGGCGTTGAGTATCTGCGTTGTGATGTATTGTCTGGAGATGTGACGCTGGCTAAGGGACAATAGCGGCAGATGACCGCGCCGATTTTATTTGCTGTGGCTCAGTCGGGTTCAATGAAAAAAATGTCGTCAATGAGCCGCTTATCTTTCTCTGCCAAGTCATCTTCAACGAACAAACTATTTTCACTAACCCAGTTATGTCAGGGTAACCCCAAATGACCTCATCCATATTCCCCGATTGGCTGACCTCCGAGCGGCTGAAAGAACAGGTAACTCACTCCAATATTGAAGTGGGTGACTACAGTTACTATTCCGGTTTTTATCACGGTAAATCGTTCGAAGATCAGTGTGTTCGCTATCTGCTGGGCGACAAGGTGACGGCGGATGTGTGGGAGGCGGGCATCTGGGGTGAGGTGGATAGGCTGATTATTGGCAAGTTCTGCTCCATTGCTTCTGGGGTCACTTTTATGTTGGCGGGCAATCAGGGACACAGGCTTGACTGGATCTCGACCTTTCCTTTTGATCCGGCACAGTTTGGCGGCAAGGTGAAATCCGGTTTTCAGCGTGCCGGTGACACGGTAGTGGGGAATGATGTGTGGATTGGCTCTGAGGCCATGATCATGCCCGGGGTGCGCATTGGTGATGGCGCAGTGATTGGAGCTCGTGCGGTGATCAGCAAAGATGTTGAGCCCTACTCGATTGTAGTTGCCAACAACAGAGTAGTGCGCAAGCGGTTCACTGATACGCAGATAGATGCGCTGCTGACATTGCGCTGGTGGGATTGGCCTGAAGAAAAGTTAAAGGCCCATATGGAGATTATGTGCAGCGCAGATGTACAGGCATTGATTGACGCGGGCAAAGAGAGCTGAAATGGGGTCAGCCCTGCTTTGCCACACTATTGCATCAGGCGAGTTCTCTGGCATTTTCTTCCAGCACAGAGGCGGAGTCACTGATGGTAACCAGCGACGAGGATACCTGCGCCGACAACTCCTGGATCTGGTGCAGTTGCTGACTTATCTGCGATGAAGAGGTGGATTGCTCGGACGCAGACTGTGAAATACGACTATTGAGGGCGACGAAGTCTTCAGTCGCCTGGCTTATGCGGTTGAAGATTTCATTGAGGTTTTCAATATTGTCCCGGGACGAGACCATCATTCCTGCCGCCACTTTCACTGTGTTGTTGACCGATTGGGTCTTGTCCTGAAGATTGGTGATCATCTGCTCAATCTCCAGTGTTGAGTGCTGAGTTCGCTGTGCCAGCGAACGCACTTCGTCGGCAACCACGGCGAAGCCCCGTCCCTGTTCGCCTGCGCGGGCTGCTTCAATGGCGGCGTTCAGAGCCAGCAAATTAGTCTGCTCGGCAATAGTTTTAATCACATCCAGTACCCGGGACACTTGCTGACTTTCGCTGGCCAGTCCCTGCATGGCTTCCTGGGTTTTGTTGAATTCATTTTCCAGTGATGAGATTGAGTTGCTTGCCTGACGAACAGAGCTCATCCCGGTGGAAATGTTATTGCTGTTGGTTCTGGCCTGACTTTCAGCCTCGTGGGTGATCTCCTGGACCTGTGCCATTTGTTCGGCCAGCAGGTTGATGGTTTCACCGGCTTTAAGCACCTTGGTATCCAGTTGGCTGGAAAGCTCGGTGCAGCTGGCAACTGTGTCCCGGCTTTCTGCCGCCAGCTTGGTTACACCGGTTGCTACTCTGGCCGTGGTTTTGCTTTTCTGGTGCAGATTGCCCAAAAGTTGATTGATCAGCTGACTGATATTCAGTGCTTCACCTTTGGTATCAACTTTGATTTCAGTGTTCAGCTGGTTATTGCCAATCACATCTTTCAGCTGCTTACTGATGCTCACCAGAGGCGCGGCAATATTGCGGTTCACCAAGAAGAAGCCGGCGACTGATACCAGCAGCATGAGCAGCATGAATGTCAGGGTCACATAGGCGTCCTGCAACAATGAGTTGTAATGACCTTCCAATGCACTTTGAGTACGGTTTTCAAGTTGCTCAAAAAACTTGTCGATGGGGGCCATGATCTTGGCCTTTTCCGCATGATAAGTGGCTGAGTGCGTCAATTCTGCTGCCAGCGCCGTGTCGGGCTGACCCTGTTTGGTATATTGGCCTGTGGTCGGGTCCTGGAAAATCCCTTTAACGGCGTTCATCGCTTTGACTTCCAGAGCCACCAGAGCATCTGAATTACCCTGAGCCTCTTTGAGCAGCGCAAATTCCCTGTCGCTGAAGCCCAGATCTTTCATGCGTTGCTGCAATGAAATGGTTGGGCCATCGGCTTTGGGTTTATCACCATAATTCAATACCAAATCCCAATAAATCCGGTGAGAGTTCTGTGGGGTGGGTTTCTGACCATTGCGTATCGCCAGGATATCCAGGTACATCTTTTCGTAATCCGGATTGCCGGTCAGCGAGTAGGTTCTGGCCAGGCGGGTCAGATCATCTGAACTCTGTCTCAACTCGTCGGCGACCTGATAAGATTGGTAGCGGACTTCTGCAGTATTGAGCAGTTCCCTTGAATAGCTCAGTACGTTGAGCATGGTGATGATGGTCAGCAATGCGAACACGCAGATGCTGCCAAATACAAAACTCATGGTGGATTTGGTTGTCATGGTGGTCCCAAAGTAGCTTTCTGTGTTGGATATAAATAGCTTAGCTCAGCTTTTTGGAAAGATGATAAAAGCTGCAAATGGGTATAGGCTTTTTTAGAAGGCGGCATGCTGCTCACCGGAAGAATATTGCTGAACGGCAGTCAGTGGCGGCTGTTGCCTGTTGGCGTTTGAACCCGCCCCTGTAAAAAGATTGAATTGAGGTCGACATGGCTTCAGCTGATACCGGTACTGATGTACTGCGATTTGCTACCATCAACTTGTTGAATTTTATAGAACCTCCTCTGGCCTGCTATGAGTCAGATAACATTTATTCGCATGCTCAGTGGCAGGCCAAGTGCGCCTGGCTTAGCAGTTATATCAAGCGTCAGCAGCCGGATGTCATTGCGTTTCAGGAGGTGTTCAGCCCGGATGCATTAACCCGGCTGTTGACTCCGCTGGGATTCACTCTGGTAGCGGTGGAAGCCCCAGGTCTGGTGGATGGATATATCTATAACCGGCCGATTAACATGATTGCCAGCCGCTTTCCTGTGCTGGAGCTGGGGGAGGTGACGGTTGATTCGCAGGTTTGTCAGGCCATGGGACTGGACACAGGTTTCGGTTTCAGCCGTCGGCCCGTATGGTGCCGGGTGCAATTGCCTTTGGTTGGACAATGCGATGTGTATGCTGTTCATCTAAAGTCGAAGCGGCCGTCGCTCGATCCTTCTGGCGTGGGCGCTGTCACTGAGCCCGATGCGGTGCAGACGCTGTCCCGTCAGCTGGGCCGGGCCTGCTCAGATTTGCTGCGCGGCGCCGAGGCGGCCATGTTGATGCACCACATCATTGCCCGTCGCAGTCAGGACCGATTGCCGATTGCGTTGATGGGGGATTTTAATGATGGGCTGGGGTCAACTGTGCTGGATGTATTGCATATCGACAACCAGATAGACGCCTGGCTGGCGGCATCTCCGGACAGACGTGATGCCGGAGTGGATTTTTATGGCTTACGCGACAGTTTCCACCTGCATTGTCTGCATGTCGGGGCCGTTGAGCGGGCACCAACCCATTACTGGGGCGGGCGCGGCAATGTGCTGGACTATATTTTGCTGTCCTGCGAGTTTGATCCCCGCAGCAGCATGAGCACTATGGATGTCACTGATTTTAGGGTCTGCGATCGGCATCTGTTCGGGCCTCAAAGTGTGCTGGATCGGGAATCCAGTGATCATGCCCCCGTGCTGGTGGAGTTGACTCCCAGAAGCTGAATACAGCAAACCCGCACGAAGCGGGTTTGTTGTTTTGGTATTGCTGAGCACGCCAAATGCCGGTGATCATAATCTCATTCAACCTCAGCACCCGCAGAGTGATTTGACTGGATGAAGGTCAAGGTATGACAGTGGTCATGCGGCGTGGCGGGCAAAAAGTTTGTTTCGCTCCGCCAATTCAGCGCTGTCAATTTAGCTTCGCCAATCAATATCCCATTATTGCGCCTGGGTTTGCCGGCGACGTCGCTGTGGGTTTGAGGGCTTATTGTCTGCTCCGGCAGAAGGCTGCGCCTGATGTTCACTCCGACGGTTGCCCTGATACTTGCCTTTATTTGCCGAACTCTTTTGTCCCTGCGCAGGCTTATGCTGAGCGCTGCCCAAAGCTTTACCATTGCCGGATTTCGACGGTCTGGATGACGCCTGCTCTTTAGTGCGGCCACTGTCTTCTGGCTTGCCTGTTTTTGACGGCCTGTTGCGCTGTGTTCTGGCTTTCCCCTGATCGGCCTTGGCCTGGTCTCCCTTGTGTTGCGCAGCTTTGGTTTTCGGCTGTTTGGTCTGGGTCTTATCGTTTTGCAGCTGGTTCAGTACCCGGTCATCGGCCTTGCGGTCCTGGCGACGGCGATTGCGGTTGCCGTTAGCGGCATTACCGGCAGGTTTATCTGACTTCTGCTGGCCCTGACTCAGCTGAGTCTGTGGCAACGGCTGCGCTGGGGCAAACCCGCTGATCTCAGCGCGCTCAATATGACGGCCGATCAGTTTTTCAATGTCCCGCAGCTGCTTCACTTCTTCACTGCATACCAGTGATACCGCCTGACCGGAAGCGCCTGCGCGACCGGTACGACCGATGCGGTGCACATAGTCTTCCGGCACATTGGGCAGATCGAAGTTCACTACCTGAGGCAGCTGATCGATATCCAGACCCCGGGCCGCAATATCGGTGGCGACCATGACCCGGACGGCGCCGGACTTAAAGTTGGCCAGGGCGGCAGTACGGGCGTTCTGGCTCTTGTTACCATGGATGGCAACGGCAGAAATCTCTTTGCCGTCCAGATACTTGGCCAGTCGGTTGGCTCCGTGTTTGGTGCGCGAGAATACCAGCACCTGACGCCAGTCGTTGGACTTGATAAGTTCGGTCAGCAGTGCCGGTTTCTGACTCTTGTCTACCGGATAAATCCACTGTTCAACCGTCTGGGCCGTGGTGTTGCGCGGCGTCACGGATATTTCTACCGGGTCGTTAATCAGGCCCTTGGCCAGCGAGCGGATCTCATCGCTGAACGTGGCGGAGAACATCAGGTTCTGACGTTTGGCAGGCAACACCTTGAGGATACGGCGGATATCATGAATAAAGCCCATATCCAGCATACGGTCGGCTTCATCCAGTACCAACACTTCCAGTGCATCGAAACTGACGGCTTTTTGGGCATGCAGATCCAGCAGCCGGCCAGGCGTCGCTACCAGAATATCCACGCCCCGCTTGAGCGCGGTGATTTGCGGATTAATGGAAACCCCGCCAAATACCACGGTATTGCGGGATTTCAGATACTTGCCATAGGCGGTCACATTGTCATCAATCTGTGCGGCCAGCTCCCGGGTCGGGGTGATGATCAGCGCGCGTACCTGCAGCGCCGCCGGACGCTTACCTTTACTCAGCAGCTCGAGCAGTGGCAGAGTGAAGCCTGCTGTTTTACCTGTGCCTGTCTGGGCTGCTGCCATGACATCCCTACCGGTTAATACCGCGGGGATGGCCTGGGCTTGAATGGGGGAGGGGGTTTCGTAGCCCTGTTCGGCTACAGCTTTCAGGATTGGGGCTGACAGCCCCAGGGAAGAAAAACTCATGCTGTTCCAGTATCGTCGTTGGCGGCGGCCCTGACTGTTGCCACATTCTGGCGGCGGGCTGCCTGGCGGGGCGCAGCTTACCGTATCCGCGCCGATTTGGCTATGAAATACCCGGTCGCACCCCGATTAATTGGGATTTAACTCCCCGGCAGCCAGCCATAACGGGATGAATTAACAGACTTTGATCCAAATCAATTTTTGTGAATTGTCTAGCAAATCCAAAGTTGCAGGTTTATTCCGGTGACGAGTGTTGAGATACTGCCTGCCGTTGTATTGGATGTGACGCGGATCCCAATGGATAAATCGCTGGAAAAACAATTAACCCTCTGGCTGAGACAACAAAAGTCTGCCTGTGGTGTGTATTTGCGCCTGTCGGTGCTGATGGGCGTTTTCAATGGTATGGCGCTGGTGCTGCAGGCCTGGTTGGTCGCCGGCATGTTGCAGGGCGTGATTATTGACAGCCGTCCGGCTACGGACTTTTCATTGCAGCTGATACTGCTGGCGGGTTTGATCCTGCTTCGTGCGGTGCTCGCCTGGGCACGTGAGCGTCTGAGTTTTCAGGCGGGATTGCAGCTGCGACAAACGATTCGGGCCGCAGTATTGGATAAGCTTGAATGCCTGGGGCCTGCCTTTATCAAAGGTAAACCGGCTGGCAGCTGGGCCAGCATAGTGCTCGAGCAGGTTGAAGATCTGCAGGACTTTTACGCCCGTTATCTGCCGCAGATGAGCCTGGCAGCATTTATTCCGCTGATTATTCTGGCGGTGGTGTTTCCACTGAACTGGGCCGGCGGCCTGATCCTGCTGGTAACGGCGCCGCTTATTCCGCTGTTTATGATTTTGGTGGGCTGGGGCGCAGCCGATGCCAACCGCAAAAACTTTGCGGCACTTTCCCGTCTGTCGGGACACTTCATGGATCGCCTCAAAGGTTTGCCAACCCTCAAGTTATTTTTCCGGCAGGAGCAGGAACTCCGCAAGATTGAGCAGGCTTCGGAAGAGTTTCGCAGCCGCACCATGGCGGTGCTGCGGATGGCGTTTTTAAGCTCCGCCGTACTGGAGTTTTTCGCCGCTGTCTCGATTGCAGTGCTGGCTGTGTACTTTGGTTTCAGTTATTTGGGACACCTGGACTTTGGCCACTATGGGGCGCCGATCTCTCTGTTTACCGGCATGTTTGTGCTGATCCTGGCGCCTGAGTTTTATCAGCCGCTGCGCGATATGGGGACTCATTATCACGCCAAAGCCCAGGCAATTGGTGCCGCCGAAGCACTGATGACACTGCTGGAGCATCCACAGCCAGAGGGGGAAGGCTTGCACAGCGTCAGCGGCCCACTGACTATCGACGCGCGAGATCTGCAGGTGATGAGCGTTGATGGCAAATGTCTGTTGGGGCCGGTCAGTTTCAGCATTAAACCCGGTCAGCATCTGGCGCTGGTAGGCCCAAGTGGCGCCGGTAAAACTTCGCTGATGAACGCTTTGCTGGGCTTTTTGCCTGTTCGTGGTGAACTCACGGTTAACGGTATCGCCCTGGCGCAGCTGGGTAAAGCCGTGCTCAGAAAACAGCTGGCCTGGCTTGGACAGGAGCCGCAATTGTTTCATGCCAGTATCAGAGACAATGTGGCGCTGGGTAATCCGCAGCTGGATGATGCGCAAATCCTCGGGTTGCTTGAACGCGCCTGTGTGCGTGAGCTGGTGGATGAGCAGCCTCAGGGGTTGGATTATCGGGTGGGCGAGCAGGGACAGGGGCTGTCGGTTGGTCAGGCGCAGCGCATCGCCCTGGCGCGGTCGCTGGCACAGAATGCTTGTGTGTATCTGCTGGATGAGCCGACCGCCAGTCTGGACAGTTTGAGTGAACGTTTGGTGCAACAGGCGCTGAATGACGCCACCGCAGATCATAGCAGCCTGATGATTACCCATCGTCTGGAGGAGCTGCGTCGCTGTGATGAAATTCTGGTGATGGATAAGGGCCTGATTGTACAGCGTGGTGACTATCAATCTCTGGCCGGTTCGCCCGGGCTGTTTGCCGATATGCTGGCCCAGAGTCAGGCCACAGCCGTGGATATTCTTGCCGGTGAGTCGTCGCCGCAGCCTGAGCAGAGTCAGGGAGTTCAATCATGAAAGCATTGTTGCCCTTTATTCGGCTGTTTAAACGCCAGTGGCTGATGATGTTTGTCGGTCTGTTTTTAAGTATCACCACCCTGATGGCCGGGATGGGACTGCTGTCCCTGTCTGGCTGGTTTTTGTCGGCTACCGCAGTTGCCGGACTGTCGGTGGTCACGGCGCAGGCCTTCAATTTCTTTACTCCCGCCGGTGGGGTGCGTTTTTTATCGATTATGCGAACCGCCAGTCGCTATGGTGAGCGATTGGCAACCCACGAAGCGACGTTCAGATTACTGACGGATTTGCGTATCTGGGTGTGGCGCAAACTGATGCCGTTGTCAGAAAAAAATCTGGCCGGTGTGCGCCGGGGTGATCTGCTCAATCGTCTGGTTGCCGATATCGACACCCTGGATCATATCTATCTGCGCCTGCTGACGCCTCTGGGCGCATCACTGGTGATGATTGGCCTGCTGTACCTGTTCCTGTCCTGGTTTGATGTCACCCTGGCCGCCAGCCTGTGTGGTGCCCTGCTGCTGGCGTGGTTTGCTTTGCCGCTGGTGTTTTATGTGCTGGGTAAAGCGCCCGGCCGACAGTTGGTGCAGGCGCGGCGCAACTATCGGGTAGAGCTGCTGGAATATTTGCAGGGACAGGCAGAACTGACCTTGTTTGGGGCCCGGGAACAATACCGCAGTCGTCTTAACAGCACAGAGCAGCAACTGCTTGGCGCACAGCGCTCCATGGCCGCCGTGACGGCTCTCAGCCAGGGGGCTCTGGTGCTGGCCAGTGGCGCGATGTTGCTGTTGATGCTGACGTTGGCAGCCAATGGTGTGGGCGAGCATGTGCCACCCGGGCCGCTGTTTGCCACCATGGTCTTTGCTGCGCTGGCCAGTGTGGAGATGCTGATGCCGCTGGCGGGCTCGTTTCAGCATTTGTCTTCCTGCATCATGGCAGCGCAGCGGGTGACTGAGATTACCGCTCAGCAACCGGATATCCTCTATCCCGCTCAGTCGCAGGCGCATATCAGCCGTGGCGCACTGCAGCTTAACGATATCAGCTTTGGTTATGATCCCGCCCGGCCGGTGCTGCGGCAGATTAATCTGACTCTGCAAGCCGGTAAGAAAGTGGCGCTGCTGGGGCAGACCGGCTGCGGCAAGTCGACACTGCTGTCGCTTGTTACCCGTCAGTGGCAGGCGGACAGCGGCAGCATCAGTATTGATGGTCAGGCGCTGACAGATTTCACCCAGGCGCAGCTGTGCGCGGGCATTTCTGTCGTGAGTCAGCGGGTTTACCTGTTTGCTGCCACCCTGAGGGACAATCTGAGTATCGCGCTGATGCCCGATGAGCAGGGCAAGGCGGTGAAAGTGGATGATGCTCACTTACTGGCAGTGCTTGAACGTGTCGGCCTGCAGACTCTGACGCAGGGTGAGCGGCCGCTGGATACCTGGCTTGGCGAAGGTGGACGCCAGTTGTCCGGTGGTGAACTGCGGCGTATCGGCATTGCCAGGGTATTGCTGCGCGATGCCCCGCTGCTGCTGCTTGATGAGCCCACTGAAGGCCTGGATAAGCGCACCGAGCGGGAGATCCTGTCGGTGTTGTTTGAGTTCGCCAAAGACAGGACTGTGCTGATGATTTCCCATCGGCTGACTGCGATGGCACAGATGGACCAAATCCACCTGCTGGAAGCGGGGCAGATCACCGCCAGTGGCACCCATGACAGCTTGCTGGCCACCAACGCTTATTACCAGAGCCTGTATCACCGGCTTTGAGTGCTGCGCGCAGCGATGACAAAAACGGCCCATTGGCCGTTTTTTGTTTATCTATTGCTTAATATTTGATTTTTGGCGCTCGGTCACTGATTTATCACGCCCGGCTTTGCACAATAGTTTCTGGCATATGCCAGAAACCAGTGAATCGATGAGGCCGGTATGGCAAGACCCAAGAAGTGCCGACATCTCAGTGCCCATGTGCCCTGTAACCTGTTCAAGCCCAACGGCATCAGGGGCTGTGAGCTGGAGAAGCTGATACTCGACGCCGACGAATTTGAGGCGTTGCATCTGGCCGATGTGCTCAGGTTGCAACAATTGCAGGCCGCTGAGCAGATGGGCATATCCCGCCAGACCTTTGGCAATCTTATCGGCAGCGCCAGGCACAAGGTTGCCCGGGCCATTATTGAAGGCAAGGCCCTGGTCTTGCCTCAACCAATAAAGGATTGAAAAAACATGATTATTGCAGTACCTCTGAGCCGGGGAAGACTGGCCAGACACTTTACCAAGGCACCTCAGATCGCCTTTTTCAATGCTGAGCACCAGCTGATGGAAACCCTGGATAATCCGGCAATGGCAGGTGGCTGCGCCGCCAAAAAAGCCATGTTGAATCTGATTAAATCCCGTGGCTGCAGCATGGTGCTGGTGGACCAGATTGGCGAGCGCATGCTGGGCAAACTGCTGGCGACCGGCGCAGTGATAAGTCGTGGTGACAGCGCCCGGCCACTGGAGCAGGTACTGGCGGCAAGTCATGACAATGCCCGTTATCTGACGCAGGCAAGCCAGGGGCGGGCTTCCTTGAATCATGCCAAAAAGGGGGGCTGCGGCGGTGGCTGTGGTTGTGGCGGTCACAGCAAGGCCAAGGCTCAGCCCAGCCTGCTGACCAAAGCTGATACTGTGGCCTCACTGAGCTTTCGCGGCTTCAAAAAGCTCTGAAGACCGGCGACATCGACCCGGGCTGATTGACTCATCCCGTCGCAGATATGCTGATGTAACTGATTGAATGGCGGTTTTTACCGCCATTCTTGCACTGCGACAAGTTTACCTCGAAAAACAAAAGCTATCCCGGGGGGCAAACTAATGTGCCTCGTCACTCCTCTTTCCTCTGTCTAGACTGTGAAACCAGATAACGGATTGCACAGGAGCGACACAAGATGAACAAACAGCAGCAGGCGACGGCGGCTCAGTCCTGGATTGAGCTGAATGCAGATTTCAGTGCCGCGGTAATACTGTCAGCCCCGGCGCTGAAATATGCTCCCACACCTATGCCCGGTGTCAGGCGCATGATGTTCGAACGGGTGGGCGATGAAGTTGCCCGCCGGGCCACTTCCTGCGTGACCTATCAGGCGGGCAGCCATTTCAGTCCCCACACTCATCCCGGTGGTGAGGAGTATCTGGTGCTGTCCGGCACATTTTCAGATCAGCGCGGGGATTTCTCGGCTGGCTGGTATGTGCGTAATCCTCCGGGCTCATCCCACGCTCCCTTTACCCGCGAGGGCTGCGAAATATTCGTTAAGCTGTCGCAGATCCCCGATGACGAGACTGACTTTCTGCAACTGGATACCCGTGCGGCCAACTGGCAGTCGTTGTCTGATGCCGAGGAAGAATTATTGCTGTGGCAATCGGGCAATGAGCTGACCTGTCTGCATCGGGTGCAGGCGGGCTTCTGCAGGCAGTATAGGGAGTCTGACGTGCTGGAGCTGTTTGTGATTGATGGCGCGATTGACTTCAATGGGCAGTTGCTTGCCGAACACTCCTGGTTGCGTATGCCGCCCCACAGCCGGATAACGCTCAAGGCTCACGGTGCGGCGCAGTTTTATTTGAAAATCGGTCGTGGCGCCGTGCGTTACTGAGCACTAACCACAGGGCCAAGCCGTTTAGCGCCGTTCAGCGCCCAATCCCAATCCCAACTATTCAATCAGGACGCCGTCGCGTCAGGGGGAAGTTATGTCGGAAAAAGCAATCCAACTTTATGAAACCACTGGTTTTCCAAATCCAGCCAGGATCCGCGCGGCTTTGAGTTACAAAGGCATTACAGATCAGGTGTCTTTTATTGAAGTTGATGTGATGGCCAAGGCCCACCGCACTCCTGAGTTTTATCGGATGAATCCCACCGGCACCGTACCGGTGCTGAAAACCGCTGAAGGCGTCTATTTATCGGAAAGTACCGCCATTACCGAATATCTGGATGGGCGCTTTGCAAAGCGGAATCTGACCGGAGAAACCCCGCTGGAGCGCGGATTAATCCACATGATGCAGCGACGAGCGGAATCCATGGTGATGGACGCGGTGGGCGCCTATTTTCACCACGGGACCGCCGGGTTGGGACCGGAACTTGAAACCAATCAATGCCCGGCCTGGGGACTGTTGCAAAAAGCGGCTGCCGGTCGCGGGCTGGCGTATTTCAATCAGGTGCTCAGCGACCATGAGTTTGTAGCCGCCGACAGATTTTCCATGGCAGATATCACGCTGTTTTACGGCTTGGCTTTTGCCGATTTTGCGGCCGTTGAGGTGCCATTGTCGCTGACGGCACTGCACGCCTGGCGAGAACGGGTAAAGTCGATTATTCAGGTGCCAGGCCAATGATCCCTGAGGTGATACATGCAGGTATTCAGCTTTTACCATGACAGCTCAGGCTCAATCAGCTATGTGGTGACCGCGAACGGTCAGGCGATGATTACCGACCCTGTGCTGGATGGGAATGGCATTGGATTTCTTAAGGATTTTGCCGATCAGTTGCTCAACCGTATTCACCAACTCGGGGTGAAGCTGAAGTCATTGCTGGAAAGCCATGTACATGCGGGCCACCTCTCTGACGTCGCTTATGTGCGCCGGCAGCTGGGTAACGTGCGCGGTGGACAGAGTGAGCAGGCGGTGTTTGCACGCTGACAGGGTTTGAGCTGCTGCGTGATGACAGGACTGAGCCGGATTTGGGCGGTCAGTCAGTGCGGTCGGCCCGTGCAGTTAGCAGAAATGCCGGGAAATACTCCATCCTGCGTCAGTATTCTGGCTGCGCCTGCTTTGATGAATATCGCCGTGGCCTTCACTCTGCCCTTTCGGCTTGCAAACAGTACCTTGGGGTGATGCTGGCCTGAGCGTGCAGCCAGCTGCGGAAATCGGCCATTGCCCGGGAGCAGATCTTGTCTGCCGGCCAGACGATATAGTAGGCCATGGACGAAGTCATCCAGAAGCGGTTGGTGCCAAATGGGCACACCAGACGGCCTGACTGCAGCTCTTCGGACACCAGAATTTCCCTGCCCAGCGCGACGCCCTGAGCGCGGATAGCGGCATCAATCAACTCGGCTGAGCTGTTGATTTTCATTCCTTTCAGTGGTGCAGGCGGCAGTCCCTGTGAGCGAAACCAGCCTGCCCAGTCGGGATAGTCAGGGTCTGAGGCCACAGACATATCAAAAAGTATCGGCAAGTCGGACAGTTGCTCAGGCCTGCTGAGTCCTGCTTGTTGAATCGTTGGTGCACACACGGGAAATACCCGCTCCTGCATCAGTAATTCGCTTTGCATTCCGGCCCAATGGCCTTTGCCGTATCTGATACCTATGTCTATGCCTGTCGTAAGGTAGTTCTGCAGTTCGATGCCTGTTTGAATGCTGAGGGAAATGTCCGGGAATTGCTGCTGAAACTCCGCCAGTCGGGGCATCAGCCATTTACTGGCAATGGAGGGGCTGAGTGAGATGGTCAATTGTCCCTGGGCCTGGCTTTTCAGCAGCTCAAGACCGCTTGCCAGATGATTGAGCCCGGTCTGAAAGGCCTGCAGCGCCAATTCAGCCTGAGGGGTAGGTGTCAGGCGGTTGTTGCCGGACTGACTGCGCATGAACAGCTTTTGTCCCAGCCAATCCTCCAGTTGCCGCACCTGCTGACCGACTGCGGCCGGCGTGACATTCAGCTCCTTGGCCGCGAGGGCAAAACTCCGGTGACGCGCGGCCGCTTCGAAGGCTCTGATGCCATTCAGGTGAGTCAGTTTGTGCATTTGAATCCGCATTTTCCAGGGCAACATCTGATTATTCGACTGTAAGTCAGAATATTGCTTTGGTCGAGGCGAGATTTCAGACACAAAAAAGACGCCCGGAGGCGTCTTTTCATCACTGCTGAGGTGGATTAATCGTTGTCGATTTCAACCCGGCAGTTGTCCAGCAAGTTGTCTGCAGTGCGTTCACAGCTGGCTTCAACCTGCTTGCCAACCAGGTTGGTGTTGAATTGGTTGCCTACAGTCTGATAGCCAATCAGGGTCAGATTGTTCAGCCCGTCTTTCACAACAATACCTTCAAGTTCAACATGATAAGTATTGTCGCCGGCTTCTGATTCAACTTCCTGCACCATGTATTCGCCAGCTTGCTGGTAGCCGGAGAATTCAACCCACTGATGGGCGAAGTTGGTGTCTTTGTTCAGGTTATCTTCAAACTGAGTACGTGGGTTCACGTAGAACTGCAGGCCATTCATGGTGATGACACCGGTGGTGGCATTGTAGTCGGCATAACCTTCAGCCTCGAATTCTGGCAGATCAACAGTCACGTCATCGTCATGATCGCCGCCGTCAAATTCGATTTCAGACGCGTTCAAACGCATGGCATTCAGATCCCACGCGCCTTCCACTTCAACCAGAGCACCTGGCTTGAGCTGTGCCTTGTTGCCGTCTTCAAATTCGGTATTGCCCAGAATGCCGACTGCCAGATTCTGGTTGACCACCATGTGAGTCAGATCCTGAGCCACCCAGCTGATGCGACCTGAAACTTCGATATCACCGTCGATGTCAGCAAAATCCGGGGTATCAATCTCGACGTCGGCATTGTTGATGGTCAGTTTGGTCCAGACATCAGACGCTTTGTCTGCGTCCAGAGTACCGTTTACCTCTACCCACACGCCGTTTTTCAGCAGCTCAGGTTTGTCAATGTATTGAGCTTTCACCAGAACATTACCCAGCATAAATTCAGTCTTGGCATCATTCAATTGGGTGACGGCACCTTCGATTGAACTGGCAATGTCGTCATCCGCCGCCACATAGGTTGCCTGAATACGGTTGGCATCCAGTGGGTAACCACTGACTTCCACCATCTGACCCAGCGTAAACTTACTGATGTCCTGCTTGGTGACGATTTCAAATCCCGCCACTTCCAGCTTGCCGTTTTTGTTGGAGGTCACCGGCGCAGTCAGCAGGTCGTCGAACTGGATCTGGCTGACGACACCTTCCGGATTGGCCTGGACGGTCAGCAGCATGCCCACTTTCAGCTGGCTTAAATCAGCACTGCGGCCAATGCTGGCGCCTGACAGGTTGAGCTGGTGATTGCCTATGGTCGCGGCACCTGTTTGAGTATCCAGTTTGGTCAGCTCACCGCTGATCAGGCTCGGAACCGGTTGTGGAGTCGGCGTCGCAGGTCCGCCATCATGGCCACCGCTGCAGGCACCGAGGGACGCAACCAAAGGAAGCAATATAAGTCTGGATTTCATGGCGGAATTCTCTATACAAAGGACTGAAAACCTGCGTATTTTATTGCCGGGTATGAGGTTTGGCGATACCCCCTTTGGGTTGTTACATTTGATACGTACAAGGGCACCGCAGACTATTCTGTAACTGATTGAATTGACGGGATCAAAATGCGGCGCAAAGGCAAAAATAACGGAATTTTGCGATCTGCATCTCTTTATTAATTTTTGATGAATATCAATTGACCCAAAAAGAGTTGCAACTGTAAAAAAAGAGCCTGAACAGGCTCTTTTTTGTGTTGTCAAAGAATGGTTGTTGTTAACCGAGTCGCTTGGAGAACTCCAGATAACGCATCACTTCGGGCTCTGGAAACTTCAGCTCTTCACCGTCTTCAACACTGCTCAGCAGGTTTTCTCTGGCATAACGCTTAATCGTGGTTGGTGACTTACCCAGGATTTCGCAGACTTCATCCAGAGAAAGCAGTTTTTCACTCATAGTGGGTACCCTCACTTGTCCTTGATGATCTCTCTGGATTGAGTATAGACAAGGATGTGGGTTCTGCTTTTTGCGGCATTGATTACAGTGAAATGGTCGGGCTGCAGCGGTTTTGTCAGCCCAACCTGTGGTTCATCAAAACGCCATAAACAAACCTACGATTGTGGCTGACATCAGGTTAGCCAGAGTCGCAGCCAGCAGTACTTTCATACCCACAGACGCAATATAACCTGACTGTTTGGGGATCATGGTGCTCAGCGCGGCAACCACCATGGACACTGAACCGATATTGGCGAAACCACACAGGGCAACAGTCAGTACGGCAACGGTTTTTGGCGTCATGGCTTCACCGGTGGAGGCAACGACCGCCGCGCCATCGATGTAAGGTGCGAAACCTGCGAAGGCGACAAACTCGTTCAGCACCAGCTTCTGGGCGATAAAGTTACCGGCCACGTTGGCTTCATTCCAGGGGATACCGATAAGCCAGGCCACAGGAGCGAACAGGTAACCCAGGATCAGTTCCAGTGTCAGGTTTTCTTTGCCAAACAGGCTGCCAAACCAGCCAATAATGCCGTTGAGCATCTCCATCAGGCCGATACAGGCGATCAGGATGGCACCTACAACCACTGCGATTTTCAGACCATTGATGGCACCTTTGGCGATGGCATCGATAAAGTTGGTCGGCTTTTCATCATCCGGCAGCTCAGGCACGTCGTTGACCGGGGTTTCGGTCTCAGGGATCAGCAGCTTGGCAAACAGCAGACCGGCCGGGGCTGACATAAAGCAGGCCATCACCAGGTACTCAATGTCCACGCCCATACCAGCCAGACCCGCCAGAATAGAGCCGGCAATCGAGGCCAGACCACCAACCATGATGGCGAAGATTTCAGATTTGGTCAGATAGGGGTGATAAGGCTTCACAAACAGCGGTGACTCAGTCTGGCCACACACAGTGTTGGCGATGGAGTTCATCGACTCTGCCTTGGACGAGCCAATCACCTTCTGCAGGCCACCGCCCAGGATCTTGACGAACAGCTGCATGATGCCCAGATAGTGCAGCAGACTGACCAGTGCAGAGGTAAAGATAATGGCAGGCAGCACCTGGAAGGCGAAGATAAAGCCGAGATTTTCAACCTGGAAGGTCACCAGGTTTCCGAACACGAAGGAGATACCTTTAGAAGCGTAACCCAATACGTTGGACACACCATTGGAGATGGACAGCAGTACACTGGCGCCAAAGTCAGTGGCCAACACAAAACCGGCGACCGCCAGCTGGATCAGCAGAGCACCGCCAACGGTGCGCCAGTTGATGTGGTTTTTGGCTGCTGAGCAAACGAAGCCCAGCGCCAACAGGGCGATAATGCCAAGTAGGGATTGCAGCATGGTGATATTACCTGTGAATGCTTATTGGTTGGTTTTTGTTATTGCCTGAAGCAGTTGTTCAGTGTGAGTGCGAACCAGTTGCATGACCTGATCAGCGTTGCCACCTTCACTTTCGGTGGAGTTCATCTCGAAAGTAATGACCTCATCAACGATAGTCATTTGGGCCGCTTTGATGGGATGCACTGCCGCCTGCAGGTACTGGCTCAGTGGGAGGAAATTAAACTCCCCCGGATGGTAGGACTGTGCCGTCGCGCCGCAGGTGATCGACAGGATCACTTTCTTGTTCTTGAGCTTGTCGCCCGCTGGACCAAAGGCAAAGTTGTAGGTAAACACCTCATCAAACCAGATTTTCAAAATGGCAGGATAGGTTGACCAATACAGGGGAAACTGAAAAATCACAGTATCCGCAGCCAGCAGGGCTTGCTGCTCAGCGGCGATGTCGATTCGATAATCGGGATACAGCTGGTCCAGCTTGCGGACGATGATATGGGGTTCATCGGCCAGCAGGGCCAGAATGGCTTGATTGGCTACAGATGCTTGCAGGTTTGGATGACCTGAAATCAACAGGGTTTTACTCACAACGACTCCCGCGCCCAGGGCGAACAGAATTTAAACGTAACTGTCGTTTTTATCGGCGGGTTTGGTAATAAAATTTCACTCAAGTAATATTATGAATATAAAAAACCGATATTGTCGGTAATTATTCTAATGATACTGTTTAAAAGTGTTATTTGATTACCTGTCCACATAATATAGGGTCATCCATTGACTTGGCCGGATAAAATCGGGCGCTAATATTACACAAGTGAGTATTAGTGTGGATACGAATTAGTAAATAATGGAATTAACATCACAAATTATATTTAGCTGTGAAATCAAGCCGGAATGCGATGCGCAGGCGTAAATCATGACGACGATGACAAATAGATTCTGAGGCAGTTGATGATGTTTAACCTATTGTTTATTCGTGAGTGATATTAAGTGGCTGGGCTTCTGTAGAGTACAAATTACGGCATTTGTTGATATAACAAACTGCTTGCGTAATTCGATTTCAATAAATACCGTTCAATTCAGGTTTTGCACTTTTATTTTGTAATAAATAAAACATAATTGAGGCTGGTAAGAATATCGCTATATCAGCGTTGGTTAATTTAATTTGTCTGATTGGGAGTCGGTTGCTCTGAGTTGTTTTGTATGGTGAATAATCTCATTCTGGATAGTCTGCCGGGTTCTGTACAGAGCAGATACCGTATTCTCTGAGTGACCTCTGGCGGCGAACATTTTCAGCATTTGTCGCACAGCAGGCGATACTGCAGAGACAATGCCACATTCCCTTCGTCGCTGCGCCGAGCATCACGGTGGTCTCCAACTTCGGAGTTTGTCACCTGTGTCGCAAATCCGACCTCTGGCATGGCTGCTGATTCGCGTCGTGTCCGGTGCAGTGGTATTCTGGGGCGATTTGATTCGATTGAGGTAGAAAATGAAACTGGACAAAGTAGATAACAAATCCCGCCGTTTACGCAAAAAGCTGTATCTTGGCGAGTTCGCGGTGTTTGGCTGCCAGTTGCAGTGCCAGTTGAGTTGCACCAGTGCGCAGGAGCATGATGATTTCACCGATGCTCTGATGGCTTTCCTTGAGTCACGTGAACTTTGCTGTTTGTGCGGCGCGTCCAATGGTGTATGTGATGCGATCATTTTGCCTGAGGCCCGATATGGTGCGCCTTCGGCTGACGATCTGCAGGCGTTGACCTCCTGGTTGCAGGCACAGGACAAGGTGACCGGATTCCAGCTGGGCGAACTGCTGGATCTGAACTACGGTGATTTTGACTACTGCTGCGAATAATCCGCAGAAGCTCTGTGGCCACAGGGTACTACAGACAGGTGTCAACGCGCTTGGATGATGTTGCCCTGGCGCTGACAGGGTACAAAAAGGCTCCCGGGGGGAGCCTTTTTTGTTGTGTCCAGATCCTGGTTAGACTAATACCAACTTCATTAATAGTTTGATCAATTCAGAGCGTGTCAGGGATACTGATCCAAGGCGCATTGATTGACTAAGAGGGGCTCCCTTTGAGAGCAATGCAACACCGAAGCAAGATGCCTGACACGCTCACGCAGTGCGGGTTCCAATGCACTTGATACTGTGCCCTGCCGTCTTGACATAGCAGCACTTTGACTGCATGGATGCAGGAGGCAGAGCAACGCAGGAGCCGTTGCCCAGGAGCGGTTAATGACCTTGCCTCAAGCGCATTGAACTCCCGCTGAAACAGAGCAACGAGTAAATGAAATTGGTATAACGTTCACAATAGATCTTTTGCCGCTTAGACCGTCCATTCTGAGCTTTACCATACGGGAGTTGCCAGTGGATATCGTGATTCGCAAATGGCGTCAGGCTGATGCTGCCGTGCTCAGAGTGCTGTTTGAGCAGACTGTGCTGAGGGTTAATTGCAGGGATTACCATCCGCAGCAGTTGGTCGCCTGGGTTAATCCGGATATGACCGCGGATGAGTGGCTACAGCGAATACAGGCGATATCTCCCTATGTCGCATGCGTCGGCGAGCAGATCCTGGGGTATGCCGATGTTCAGGCCGATGGGCTTATCGATCATTTTTTTGTGCATCATGAATATCAGCGACAGGGCGTTGGTCAGGTGTTGATGCAGCATCTTCATTTACAGGCAGAGACGGCAGAAATTGGTCGTTTGTACGCCCATGTCAGTCTGACTGCCAAAGCCTTTTTTGAATATGCCGGATTTCGCGTGATTGACGCGCGGATAGTGCATATTCGCGGCCAGCAACTGGACAATTTTCTGATGGAAAAGCCATTGCTCCGGTAATTTTCGGGATTCGGTTTATGGCTGTGACTGAACAGAGGATGAATACCGGATGAAGCCTGCGCCGAATTGTTGATAATGTTAGCGGCTTCTAAATTTCTTCATGTCGCAGTAGTCGCCGGGAGATTCGGGCGTTATTGTGCCGCTCAATTTCTGCTGTTGTTGAGAATACAATGAAAAAACTGTTTGCTGCTGCCACGCTGGCCATCGCAGGTTTTGGCGCTGTCGCCCCTGTCATGGCTGCTGATCATATCACCCTGGGCCGTACCATTTTGCTGGAAGACGGTCACCATGGCGCCAAAATCCCACTGCTGGTGTGTCGCAAGACTGATGCCATCAAAATCAAGGCTGAGCGTGATTTGCGTCTGAACAAGGCGGTATTTACCTTCCGTAATGGTGAGACCCGAACCATCAATTTCTACCGCAACCTGAAGAAGAATGAGACGACAGACTGGCGCAAATTCGCCTATCGCCGCTGTGTAAAGCACATCGAGGTGTACGGTGAAGCCAAAGATGGTACTGCCGGTGTGAAAGTGCTGGGACGTGAAAAGGACTGATATCGGCAGGTTATTGCTGAATCATAGCCGGAGCATTGCTCCGGCTTTTTTATGTGAATAGACGCAACGGAGGGCTTATACCAACTTCATGAATAGTTTGATCAATTCAGAACGTGTCAGGGATTCTGATTCAATGCACTTGATACTGTGTCCAGCCGTCTTGACATAGCGCCACAATGACGTCGCCAGCTCGTAAGCCACAAGTATGTGGCGAATGTCATTAACGCACGACTGCATGGATGCAGAGCAACGCAGGAGCTGTTGCCGAGGAGCGGTTAATGACCTTGTCGCAAGCGCATTGAAATCCCGTTGAAACAGATCAACTAATTGAAATTGGTATTACACCCGGTATTGCTCGATAATGTCCTCATCCAGCTCAATACCCAGTCCAGGAGTATCAGGAACTGTCACATAGCCGTTGTCGAACTGGATCTGATTGGCAACCAGCTTTCTGAACAGTGGACTGTTGCTCTGAGAGAACTCCATCAGCGTGCCATGCTCGGTTGCCGCCAGGAAGTGCACCGAGGCAGACAGCAGAATACCTGTGCTGAAACCGTGCGGGATCAGCTGGGTACCGTGCATTTGCGCCAGATCGTAGATCTTCTTCATCTCGGTAATACCGCCACAACGGGTGATATCCGGCTGCACTATGTCTACCTTGGATTTCTCCAGAAACTCGGCAAACTCGAAGCGGGTCGTCAGTGACTCACCACCGGCAACCTTCTGTGGGATCCGGCCAGACAGCTTGGCATAGCTGTTCAGGCAGTCAGCCAGTACCGGCTCCTCCACCCAGTTGAGATTGAATTTTTCCAGACGGCGACACATCTCCATGGAGTGACCACAGGTCTTCCATTGGGAGGCCAGATCGATTTGAACTTCAATCTCATCGCCCACGGCTTCACGCACGTGTCGGACAATTTCATAGTCCGTGTCCGGGTCGTGACCGAAGATACCACCGCCGAACTTAATGCTGGTGAAGCCCTGAGCCACCAGATCCTGAGCAATCTTACGGTTGTCCTCCGGCTTATCGGCTGGAATAAAGGTGCCGTAGCAACGGATACGGTCACGGTACTTGCCACCCAGCAGGGTATGAGTCGGCACGCCATAGAACTGACCTGCGATATCCCACAGGGCGATATCGATGGCGCTGATGGCATGAATCCCGGCACCGCGACGGCCCATGTAGTTGGAGGCCCAGTACATCTTGTTCCACAGGCGTTCTATTTCCAGTGGATTTTCACCAATCAACAGACGCTTGAGACCATTGCAGTAGAAGTTGGTCTGTGGCGCTTCGATACAGGCCTGAACTACCAGAGGGCTGGAATCGGCTTCGCCGACACCGACTATCCCCTTATCTGTGTGAACTTTAACAACGACGGCGTCTTCACCCCATTCACAGTCAGCTTCCATGGCAGGAACACGCAGGTGAATAACTTCAATATCAGTAATTTTCATCAATTAATTCTCGAACTTATGATTTGCCAGGAATTTTTTCAGGCCGAACAAACAGAGCACTAATACCAGAATGAATGGCGCAGCGGTCAGGGTTACCGCGGTTTTGAGGGTGTCCAGACTGGCGTCGATATACAGCATGGCCAGTGGCAGCAGGCTGAGCATCACACACCAGAAGATACGCAGCGGACGGGCCGGGTCTTCACCCTGTTTCATGTTTTTGGTGCTTACCGCTGCCACCGTGTAGGCAATGGCATCCAGGTGAGAGGCCAGGAACACCATCATCAGCAGGAAGTAGAACACTGACAGCAGAGTGCCGAATGGCAGATTGGCCAGCAGCTGAGCGACAGCCAGGTCGCCGGTGGCAGTGTTCAGCAGCTCAGGGGCATTGATGATGCCTGAGTTGAACATGTCCACCGAGTAGCCGGTCAGGGCGCCAAAGAAGAACCAACAACCCGCACAGCCACCGGCGATCAGGCCAAACACCACCTGACGGATAGTACGGCCCTTGGAGATACGGGTCACGAAGATAGCCACACCCGGACAGTAGGTCAGCCAGTACAGCCAGTAGAAGACGGTCCAGTCTTTGTTGAAGCTGCCATTGTTGGTGGCATCGGTGAACAGGCTCATTTCAACAAAGTTGCTCAGGGTCAGACCCAGAGAGTTAACTATGTAATCGATGATAAAGGTGGTGTCACCCAGCAGCAGGACCACCAGAGCGAACACAAAACACATACCACAGGCGGCATGGGCAATTTTCTGCAGACCTTCGCTGATACCAATGTAGGAGCTGAGGGTGAAGGTCAGAGTGATCAATGCCAGCAGAATGACTTCAAACAGGAAGGAGTTCTGGAAGTTGAACAGCTCGGAAAAGCCGGTGGACACTGTGTTTACCGTCACAGTGGTGGTCAGAATAAGGCCGCCAAAGGTGGCAAACAGGAAGACCAGATCCAGGGCCCGGCCCAGTACCTTGCTGGCGACGCTGTCAGGCTTCATATTCAGCACTGAGACCATCAGCGAGGACAGATTCAGACCTTTGGCGCGGTTTACATGGAAATGGTAAGCCATGGCGACAGATGCCAGCGCATAGATAGCCCAGGGGGTAATGCCCCAGTGGAACATCTCGTAAGACAAACTGGTACGCAGGGCTTCATTGGTCTGAGGATCAATGTTCAGACCCAGACCATTGTAATAGTATGCCCATTCCATAAAGGCCCAGTACATGGTGGCGCTGCCAAGACCGGCACAGATAAACATAAACAGCCAGCTGCTGTTACTGTATTCAGGCGCGCCTTCGCCCAGCTTGATTTCACCGTACTTGCTTATCGCCACGTAGACGATGGAACATACGATAACAAAAGCGAATAGTTGCACCAGGGAGCCAATGTTGTTGGTGAGGCCCTGAAACATGTTTTTGGCCACGTCCTGTGACGCCTGCGGGAACGCCATTAACATGGCGATGGTCGCAAACACGAATATCAAACTGATTGATATCAATGTCTTGTCAAACTTACTGTCGTGCTCGTTGCTGCACGCCTTGGAATCTACTTCGGTCAGCATAATTCACCTTTGGGAGTGATTACTTTTTTATGTGGTTTGGTTACTGTCGGGGCTGTTAATCTGTCGGTTCCGGTGTCACCAGAGCGACTTCAACCCTCTAAAAAGCCGAATAGATTTTCATGATTCCCTTAAGTATCATCCAACAACATTGTCTTATTTATCTATAACGAAACCTTATGCAAGACGCCTCAAATTCGGTGAATTACTCGCGAATGCCTCATCTGGCGTGGTTTTTGGCATTCAAGGCGGTTGCTGAACGTCAAAGTTTTACACTTGCGAGTCGTGATCTGCATCTCACACAGCCTGCCGTCAGTCAGCAGGTGGCGAAGCTGGAGGCGTTGCTGAAAACCCGCCTTTTTTTCCGTAGCCCGAGAAAGGTGGAACTGACTGAAGAAGGCAAGCGTTTGTACAAGAGAATTGAGCTGCCTTTTAATGCCTTGCTCAATATTGTTGATGACTTCCATGTGCACGCCGATGGCTACATTCTCAATATTGAGTCTGAGCCGGTGTTCAGCCGGATTGTGATCACCAAACAGCTGCCACACTATCTGACCAATCATCAGCATGTGCGGGTGCGACAGGTGCTGACCACGCATCATCTGGACTTTCTGCCGGAGACAGAGCTGGCGATCAAGTGGGGACAGGGTTATTGGCCTGGATTCGACGCCAAATTTCTGTACGGATTGCACTATGTACCCGTTTGCTCTCCTGAATATCAGGCATCACTGGGGCTGGATGACCCCGAGGATCTGGCCAGGGCGACCTTTATCCACGAGCGGGATTACAGCGACTGGCAATATTGGCTTAAGCATTATCCGGTTATCGGACTGGATGCCCACAGCGGTCATGTGGCCGGTGAATCTGATGTGGTGACGGCGATGGCGATGGAAGGGCTGGGCATTGCGCTGTGCGGTTATGAGTTGGTCAGGGAGCATCTGGATAGTGGCGCGCTGGTGATGCCATTTCCGCAATTGAAGGTGCTACATCACAAGGCCTATTACATTTTGACAAGGCAGGAGCAGCCGTTATCGGGTGAGGCGCTGGACTTTATTCGCTCGCTTGATGAGGTGATTCTGCAGATGCAGAGTGAGTCTGGGCAGGCCAAATAGCGAAATTCAGTCCACTGATGAAATTAAAACGCCGGACAACTATCCGGCGTTTGCTGTTAATTAAGGGCAGATGTCTATCAGTCTGCATCACCCAAAGACAACAGCGTGGCATTACCACCAATGGCAGTAATGTTGTTGGTGCGAGTCTTTTCGGTGACAAAGCGGGTCAGATAGTGTGGGCCACCGGCCTTGGGGCCTGTGCCTGACAATCCCTGACCGCCAAAGGGCTGCACACCCACCACGGCGCCAATCTGGTTGCGGTTGATATAGACGTTGCCCACATCTACCTTATCTGCCAGCTCCATGGCATGGCCTTCATTGCGGCTGTGAATGCCGAAGGTCAGGCCATAACCGGTGGAGTTGATTTCAGCTATCACCTTATCCAGCTCATCGGCCTGGTAACGCACCACGTGCAGCACCGGACCAAAGTGTTCCTTTTCCAGCACATTGATGGACGGAATTTCTACCGCGGTTGGTGCCACAAAGTGGCCATGCTCGCACTCGGCTGGCAAGTCGACTGTGTGGATCAGCTTGCCAATGGTTTGAATGCGCTCGATATGAGCCTTGAGGTTGGCCTGGGCGGTGGCATCAATCACTGGGCCGACATCGGTTTTGATGCTGCCGGGATGACCTATCACCAGCTCATTCATAGCGCCTTTGAGCAGCTCAAGAATACGTGGGGCAATGTCCTGTTGCAGATACAGTACCCGCAGTGCTGAGCAGCGCTGACCGGCGCTGGTAAAGGATGACGACACCACATCGGACACCACCTGCTCCGGCAGTGAGGTGGAGTCCACCACCATGGCATTCTGGCCACCGGTTTCGGCGATCAGTGGCACGATGGCGCCATCACGCTGCGCCAGTGTCAGGTTGATGCGCTTGGCGGTGGCGGTGGAGCCGGTGAAACACACGCCGCTGACCCGCTCATCGGCAGTCAGGGCGGCGCCCACCACGGCACCTGTACCGGGCAGATACTGCAGTACATCTTTGGGAATACCTGCCTCATGGGCCAGTTGCACCGCACGGAAACCCACCAGACAGGTCTGCTCGGCAGGTTTGGCGATGACGCAGTTGCCTGTGGCCAGGGCGGCGGTGATTTGTCCCAGGAAAATCGCCAGCGGGAAGTTCCAGGGGCTGATGCAGGCAAATACGCCACGCCCCTGCAGGAACAGCTGGTTCAGTTCACCTGTCGGGCCAGGCAGCAGTTCCGGCTTGGCCATCATCTTCTTGGCATTGATGGCATAGTAGCGGCAGAAATCCACGGCTTCACGGACTTCATCAATACCATCCTGCAGTGACTTACCGGCTTCGCGGGTACACAGGGCAATCAATTCTTCACGGTTTTCTTCCAACAGATCGGCCAGCTTCTGCAGCGCACCCGCTCGGCTTTCCACCGGGGTGCGACACCAGCGAGGGAAGGCGGCATGGGCAACGGTCAGTGCCTGCTCGATGGCAGCGCTGTCGGCATAGGCCACGGTACCTACCTGAATGCGACTATCGAAGGGGCTGACGACCTGATGCTGCTCGCCTGCAACCCGTTCGCCATTGACCAGCGGACAGGCCTGCCATTGAGTGTTTTGGTACTGCTCCAGTGCCTTGAAGAAGGGAGCTGCTTCAGATTGAATGTTCATATTCAGTCCTTTGGAATTTTTGCGCTCTGCGCCAAAAATGTCGCCTGGTTTGACGATCTTGTTGTTGGATAGGGTTTTATAGCTGGTCAGCTTACGCACCGGATGCTCGATTAGCGTCTCGATCGGCGTCTTGGGGTCCACCAGTTTGTGCACAAAGGAGGTGTTGGCGCCATTTTCCAGCAGGCGCCGTACCAGATAAGGCAGCAACTCTTTATGGGCACCGACCGGTGCATAAATGCGCACCAGCGCATTGCCGTTGTCCTTCAGGAAGGTGTCGTATAATTCCTGCCCCATGCCGTGCAGGCGCTGGAATTCATAGTTGCGGCCTTTGGCCATATCAACGATCGATGCAACTGTCTGGGCGTTGTGGCTGGCAAACTGCGGGTAGATAGCACCGCGGGTGGCATCGCTCAGCAGATAGCGGGCACAGGCCAGATAGGACACATCGGTCGCCGCTTTGCGGGTATACAGCGGATAACCGCCTTCACCGGCCATTTGGGCCCACTTGATCTCACTGTCCCAATAAGCACCTTTCACCAGACGTACCGGGATTTCATCGCCCTGATTGCGGGCCAGACGGGTCAGCCACAGCAATACCGGCAGACAGCGTTTGGAGTATGCCTGCACGACGATACCAAGCAGACCCCAATCCTTGGCTTCTGCAGAGTTGTAGAGTTTCTTAAACAGTTTGAGTGACAGCTCCAGCCTGTCGACTTCTTCAGCATCGATAGAGATACCGATATCCACTGAGCGCGCCAGTTTAATCAGCTCAATCACAGTGGCATACAGCTCGCTCAGCACTCTGTCTTCGTTGGCCACTTCATAGCGTGGGTGCAGCGCCGAGAGTTTGATGGAAATGGTCGGACGGGGAGAGTGGCGGGTATCGTAACTGTGCTTGCCCAGCTCGCGAATGGCACTGGCATAGTCGTTGAAATACTTGCTGGCATCAGCGGCAGTCAGCGCCGCTTCACCCAGCATGTCATAGCTGTGGGTATAGCCCAGCTCGCGGGCATCTTCGCTGTTTTTCAGGGCTTCCTGGATATTGCGGCCAAGTACAAACTGACGCCCCATGATCTTCATGGCCGCATACATTGCCTGACGGATCACCGGCTCACCCATCTTGTTCACCAGGCGGTTAAGCATGTTGCTTGGGGTACCGTCGACTTTTTTGTCCAGTTTGACCACTTTGCCGGTCAGCATCAGGCCCCAGGTGGAGGCATTGACCAGCATGGAGTCACTTTGCTTGAGGTGCTTGTCCCACTGGGCGCCGGACAGTTTGTCTTCAATCAGCGCATCGGCGGTGGCCGCATCCGGGATGCGCAGCAGGGCTTCTGCCAGACACATCAGGATAATGCCTTCCTGGGTGTCCAGACTGTATTGTTGCAGGAAGGCGTCGATGCCGACCATCAGGCCTTTCTTCTCAAACTGACGCACTTTGCTGACCATCCGGTGAGCCGATGCCGTAACTCTGCGGATGTCATCATCGCTGGCCGGTACCAGGGGGAGAAGCTCTTTCAGATACGCTTCTTCGTCCACTATGTAGTTATTAGTTATTGCTGTGAACAGCTCATCCAGACTGGCATTATCGAAACGCCCGTCCAGTACTTCGCTCGCTTTAAACATAGAAAAGTATCCACCGCTATCAGAAGAGTTATTAAAACCTCAATGTAATCAGTGTGTTTTAATTTTTGTATACAATATTACATCGGGGCCAAAAAATTATACTATGAAACTGTGAGCTGTGGCACACGCAGTGTTTCGAAATAGGGTGTTTGTGGTGTGTTGTTTGTAAATATTTAGATACGGTTGATGGGGGCTCTGTGGTGGCAGGGTTATTGTATGAAGCCAAATTCACTGAAGGTAACAGGAGAAAGGGTTAGCATGTGAAAATTAATGCTGCTCAAGAGGTCGACATGCTGTCGTTGAAGAAGTTTCTGCGTACCCCCGTCATGGTGGGCTGGTTGATGATTTGTTACCTGCTTACCCTGGTTGGGTTGGTTGTGGCGCTGCCCAAAACACTGGCAATGGGAGTGACGCTGCAGAATCTGCGCATGGCGATGACAGGTTGTTATCTGCAATATCTGGATGCCAACGAGTTTGTCAGTACCGGCAAATATGGCACCCGTCTGGTGACGGCTTTTAAAGAGTTCAGAAAGTAAAACACCACCCTGAGGTGGTGTTTAGATTGAAATACCTGGGTTCAATTCATCCAGCGGCTTTTACTGCGTCGCTGCGGACGGGGTAGATAGGCAATCAGCAAGCCGAGCAGCAAGCCAGCACCGGCAATCAGGCCTCCCTGACGCCACATCTCGTAATCCTGATCTTCCAGCAGGGAATTCAGTTCTGCATTGGCTTTATCCCGCTCCTGAGTCACTTGGGCAAGTTGGCTTTCAAGACGGCTAATTTCTTCTGATACATTGGCCAGTTTCAGGCTCTGTGCTTCATTGCCACTGCGGGTTTGTTTCAGCTGCTTTTCAACACCTGTCAGCTTGCCTTCCAGTTCAGGTACCACAATCCGGAAAGAAGGAGTGGATTGCAGTTGGTCTGTTCTGACCCAGCCTTCTCTGTCTTTGTGATCACGGACTTTGGAGTAATCGCCCTCGGTTTCACCCAACAGAGTGACAGGTTGACCGGCTTCCACGCTGCCAATAATTCGGTATTGAGTACCTGGGCCGCCATGGATGAATACGTAAATGTCTTCTGAAATATAGCGGTCCTGTGGTGCCGCCATCAGGTTTGGAGAGGCCAGCAACACGGCGACCAATGCGAGCAATCTTAACACTAAGGTATTCTCTGTCTATTGGAATTGCCCCACATGCTAGGGATTCAGGGGCGCTAATGCAAGAGGGAAGTCATATGACTTCCCTCTGTTAACTGCGTATTTTACTGCGATTTATTGGAACGCGCCTTTGATCATATAGAAGAAGATGATCGACAGGAATGCACCGGCAGGCAGGGTCACAACCCAGGACACCACAATGTTACGCACGACGCCAATGTTGATGGCGGCAATACCACGGGCCATACCAACACCCAATACTGCACCCACCAGCGTTTGCGTGGTGGAGATTGGCAGACCGGTACCGGACGCGATAACCACAGTGGAAGCTGCTGCCAGCTCGGCGGCAAAGCCACGGCTTGGGGTCAGGTGAGTGATGTTCTTACCAATGGTTTGCATTACGCGCTTACCAAAGATAGCCAAGCCGAATACGATACCAAAGGCACCCAGAGGCAGAATCCACCATGCCAGCGCTGACTTGGAAGCAATTTCACCACCACTGCCAACCACAGACACAACTGCAGCCAGCGGGCCAATAGCGTTGGCAACGTCGTTGGAACCGTGAGCAAAGGCCATGCAACAGGCGGTCACTACCATCAGGATGGCGAATACTTTCTCAACATCACCGAAGTGTCTGTCACGACGGGTACCTTCAGCGCCGGACATTTTCAGACGGCTGATAGCGACTTTACCCAGCAGGCCTACGACTGCTGCGATAGCCAGTGCCAGCAAATAGGCTTCATTGGATGTCAGGTTCAGACCAATGTGCTTCAGACCTTTGGTAATGGTTACCAGTGACATAATGAAACCAGCCAGTGCCATATAGAAAGGCACATAACGCTTGGCATTGGCCAGTGGATCATTGGTGTTGAAAATCAGCTTCTGTACGCTCTGGAAAATCAGGAAGGCGATAAAACCAGAGATAGCCGGGGTGATCACCCAGGAACCTACGATGCCACCAACTTTGCTCCAGGCAACGGCTTCTGTACCAACACCTACCGCGGCGAAACCAATAATGGCGCCTACGATGGAGTGGGTGGTAGATACCGGCCAACCCAGTGCAGACGCCACTACCAGCCAGATACCTGCTGCCAGCAGCGCAGAGATCATGCCGTACACCAGCAGTTCAGGCTGATGGGTAAAATAAGAGGAGTCAATAATCCCGTTACGGATTGTTGAAGTTACCTCGCCGCCTGCCAGATAGGCACCGGCAAATTCAAAAATCATCGCAATGATGATTGCCTGTTTGATTGTGATGGCGTTAGAACCTACGGAGGTACCCATGGCATTTGCCACGTCATTGGCACCAATCCCCCAGGCCATCAAAAAACCAAACATCGCCGCCATTCCGATCAATAGCGTGCCATGGGTTACTAATACATCGACCATGTTGTTACCTTGAAAATTTGTTATCAGACGCGAGCCAGCATCAGCTCCAGGCGGGAACCTACGCGCTCGGCCAAATCGGCCAGGTCACCTACCCATTCGAAAATTTTGTAGAGGAACATTACATCGACAGGGTTCAGTTCAGCTTCCATGGCAAACAGCTGACGACGTACCTGAATTTGAAGATCATCAGTATCTTCCTCGATGGCATCGAGTTGACTGATCATCTTTTCCACCAGTTCTACTTCACGACCACGGAAACCTGTTTCCAACAGATCTTCCATTTCATTGATGGCCTGTTTCGCCAACTCAACCGCGTCAACACAACGGGTCAGGTAAGCGATAAAAGGAGCCTGGATGGCTTGTGGGATAAGAAGTTCACGACCGATTACCCGGCCTGAGATGTCTTTTGCTTTATTGGCGATTTTATCCTGTTGAGTCACCAGTTCCAGCAAATCAGTCCGTTCTACCGGCATAAACAGCCCACCGGGCAGGTTTAAACGGATTTCACGCTTCAGTGCGTCGGCTTCACGTTCCAGTTGACTGATTTGTTTTCTCTGTGCGACAGCGCTATCCCAGTCACCTGCGATAGTTGCTTCGAAAAATGGGACAAGTATTGATGCGCAATCGTATACTTTGTCGATGTGCTCTTGCAGAGGCTTGATTGGCGATTTTGCAAACACGCCCAAAATAGAGTTTACTGGCATAGCCGTGTACCTATTTAGGTTATTCCCTTGGTGGAAAATGCGGGCGAATGTTACCCCATGCGTCCGCGTAATGAAACTGTGTTTTTTTGTACCCATGCACAGTTTTTATACTAACGAGTTATAAATTAACTCTGGGTGCGAATCCTAGAGACCTTTTATGACAGCAATATGACATTATGAATAACTAATGACATTTTGATGAACTTTTGATTACTAAGTAACCCGTCTATTCATGGCCGCAGAAATCGAACTCAAGCTCTTCTTTAACCCTGCCGATCGTCAGCTGCTGACTGAAAAACTCAACAGTCTGGAACATGCAGAGGCATTGCCGACCAAACAGCTCACCAACCGCTATTTTGACACTCCAGACCTGCAGCTTCGCCGCTGGGACATGGGGCTCAGAGTGAGAGGGGAAGGCGAACGGCGCGAACAAACTATCAAAACTGCAGGACAGGTTGTCGGCGGTATCCATTCGCGACCAGAGTACAACATAGACATAGACGGCGATAGTCCGCTCCTGAAATTATTCCCGGCGGATATCTGGCCGGAGAATGCTGATTTGGACGCGGTTCAACAGCAGCTGATTTGTTTTTTTGATACCGATTTTAATCGTCAGCTTTGGCATGTTTATGTGGGCAACAGCATGGTTGAGATTGCACTGGATACCGGCTGGATATCGGCAGGTGAGCAGCGCGAAGCCATTTGTGAACTGGAATTTGAACTGCTGGCTGGTGAGGTATCTGCGCTGCTGGAGCTGGCGCATACGGTTGCTCAGTGGCTGCCGGTGAGATTGGGCAAGGCCAGCAAAGCGCAACGGGGCTATCGTCTGGCATCCGGTGCCCGGCCATTGACGCTGGATGCGCTGTCATATGTTGCGTTGGAAGGACATCATGATATTCACAGTGCTTTGCAAACCTTGCTCGAGACCTGCATAGAGCGATGGCAACTGCTCGAGCAGGCGATCGCTCAGTCCGCCGAGGTACCATTGCAATGTGCACAGTACTGGCAGCGTCTGCGCAGTATTATTCGGTTGCTCAAGATGACATTGCGACATGTTGAACTTGGTGATGAAACTTATGATGCCTGCTTCCATGCCATAGAATCCCGCATCGGATTTGTCGATGATGCCCTGAGTCTTGCCGTGGTGATTGAAGAGCAATTACTCGCCAGACATGAATTGGCTGAACAGTTTGAGTCGATGGCCGCAGCACGTCTGGCACAGTGTGATTTGGGTGGGAAATTGCAGGCGCTGCAACAGCTGCCGCAATATGGCCAGTTGCAGCTGGCGGTCGTGCAATTATTGCTGGATTTGAGTAAAGGTCTGGTCATTTTACCTGCCCGGCAATTAAAACAAATGGCAGACAGCATGCAGGAAGCATCGTGGCAGCAGATTCTGATGTTGATGCCACCGGATAACGCATTGTCTGAAAGCGAGTTTTTGGCCGCCGCGAAAACCCTGGATGATGCCATTCTGGTCGGGTTTGCCTATGGTGAGTTGTATCCCGTGGCCTCCCGTGACAGTTTCAGGGCACCCTGGCGCGACCTGGCCCATGGGATCCGTGCACTAGCGGGTTATGCTGTGCTGGATGACATGAGTCAGGCGACTGATGCACAGCTGCATGACTGGCTTTGCAATAAACGCCAGAGCCTGATTCTGGCGCTGGATTTTTCCCGAAAGTCGGCTCAGGCCATGACACCCTATTGGCGATAAAATTTGCGCGGGCAAAGGCTGATTGGCGATGGATATTTCATTATGCTCGCCAATCATCTCAACCCCGGGGCTTTTATGTCTTTGCTCTGATTGCCTGAAGGTTGCTTGCTGCGAGCGGTAACAGATGAGCGCTGATACGGTGCTGACCATTCTCTCATTCAGGTAGAGCCTGACTGGCAATGCCTGCCATTCCAATATCTCCCCCCGTATGCCCACTGGCGAACTGAAGTTGATGCACTAGAGTTTAATTATCCCCCTCAGCCAGTTAGTTGCGAGCGGGGCGGCAATGGCATGCCATCAATCCGGTTCTCAACAGGGAGGTTCCGTTTGAGGGATACACTATGCTGCGAAGGCTGAGCTGGTTTTTTCTGATGGTAGTGCTTCAGTTTGGCTGCAGTGATGAGTCCGAAATCAGCCAGCACGCTGTGCAACTGGCATTGGCCCCGGTCGTTGAGCGCAATGACAATAATCCTCCCCGTATCGAACTGCTGGTTATCCGTATGCAGCAAGGTCAACAGCAAACGATTGATCTTACTCATCAGGTCACTGCTGACGTCCCCTGGACCATCAATCAAATAACCCATGTTTCCGGCAACATAACTGCAACGTTAAACAACACCTCGCAAATTGATATTACGGCCCTGTCGGCCGGTTTTGGCGAAATCATTTATCTGCTGGAAAGTGGCGGGGAATATTATCCGGGGTATTTGGCAGTGCTGATTTCGGCAGCGCAAAATACCCCTCCAGAAGCCGCAGATATTCGTGTGACATCCGATGGTACGATGCCGCTGACACTCGACCTCGGCGCCTATATCACCGATGCCGAGCAGGATGAAATTCAAATCGACAGTCTGTTACAAACCGCCAATCGCTTTACCCTGAATGGCACTACTGTTCAATACACCCCGGCGGGCTTTGTGGGTATTGACGTTGCCACATACATAGCCAGCGATGGTAAGGGTGGCTGGGCGGCGGGATTGATTGAAGTGACTGTGACTGACGCCAGTCCCGCTCCCGTGACCCTGTCCACCGAGCCATTAATCCGGGAGATGCTGGTGGGCCAAAGCCTGGCGTTGGATATCAGTCCGGCGGTGAGCGCGTCAGCACCCTGGATGCTGGAGAGTGTCAGCGCCTCCAACAATCTGGTTGATGTCAGTATCTCGGGCAGCAATCTGATATTAAGCGCGCAGGCTCAGGGGCTCACTGAGGTGCGCTATCAGGTTACGGCTTTCCAGGAAGGCAATACGGCTGTCAGTGCAGAAGGCTTACTGGTGGTGGCAGTCAGTGTGCCGGACAACCAGGCGCCCTATGCCAATGATGTGCAGCTGCAAACCGCTCATGACAGCAATTTAAGTATCTCACTCGATGCTTATATTGGGGATGATGATGGCGATGTCGTTGCTATCGACAGCCTGCTGCAAACCGCTAGTCGCTTTACCTTGATTGGCACCAGTGTTCAATACAGCCCGGCTGGGTTTGTGGGTGTCGACAGCGCTACTTATATCGTCAGCGATGGTAAAGGTGGCTGGGCGGCGGGGCTGATTGAAGTGACTGTGACTGACGCCAGCCCTGCTCCCGTGACGCTATTCACCGAGCCGTTAATCAGGGAGATGTTGGTGGGACAGAACCTGACTTTAGATATCAGTCCAGCGGTGAGCGCCTCCGCACCCTGGAAACTCGATAGCGTCAGCGCTTCCAACAATCTGGTGGATGTCAGTCTCTCGGGCAGCAATTTGATATTAAATGCACAGGCTGCCGGCGTTGCTGAGATTAGCTATCAAGTCAGTGCTGCAGGTGAGCAGCAATCAGGACTGCTGGTGGTGGCGGTTAGTGATACTGATAATCAGCAGCCCTTTGCCAACAATATCAGTGCCTCTACCGACAGTGACAGCGCGATTCAACTGTCGCTGGCAACCGCCTATGGTGATCTGGACGGTGATACCGTCAGTGTCACCGGGCTGCTTCAGGGCGCAGATCGTTTCAGTTTGAGCGGCGATACCCTCAGTTATACACCTTCAGGTTTTATTGGGGTGGATACTGTGACCTATCTGGTGGTTGACGGTCGCGGTGGGTTGGCTGCTGGTTTGGTCGTGGTCAATGTCGCGGATGCTTCGCCACCTGTCAGTAATGCCGCACCGACAGCGGCGAATTACAGTTTTGCCACTGACAGTGCGACCACCGTCTTACTCGATTTTGCCGCACTGTCTTTGGTTGCTGATACCGACGGCGACTCACTGGCCTTGACTGTGTATGGGGGGGATGGTCGGGTGAGTGTCAGTGGCTTGCAGCTGACCTATGATCCCAACGGTTATGTCGGCGCAGATGAGTTTACTTATCAGGTCAGCGACGGCAAAGGCGGCAGTGCATTGGGGCATGTTTCCGTCACTGTATCAGATGCGGTGCCTGCCAATCAGGTTCCGGTGGCGGCATCGACCAGTCTGAGCCTGACGCTGGCGCAGATTAACGCAAGTGCCCAACGTATTATCGATCTCAGTGCATTGGTCTCCGACGCCGATGGCGACACGCTTACTGTCACGCAGGTGTATGCGGCGCTGGGCAGTGTTGTTATCTCCGGGGCACTGGAGCTGACCTATACCGCCTCTGCCTCCGTGGCGGCGGACAACTTTTCTTATGTTGTCAGCGATGGCAAGGGTGGGTATGCCCAGGCCAGTATTTCGGTCAGTATCAGCAATCAGGCCCCCACATCTCAGGCCATTTCTCTGGCGATTGACCCCTATGGCGGTGGCAATCTGACCATCGATTTGGCGGCGTACACTGCCGATGCTGATGGCGATACGCTGAGCCTGGCTGATTTGGGGAGTGCCACATCTCCGGCCCAGATCAGTAGTAATGGGCTGGTGCTGACCTATGCCCCCAATGGTTTTGTTGGCACAGAGGTCATTCAGTATGCGGTGACCGATGGGCTGGCAGTCAGCAGCAATACCCTGAAAATTACCTCCAGCTCTCAGGCGGTGCTGACAGCCAATAACTTGAGTGCCGGCCCCTATGCCATGGACGCTGGCGCACAAACCATTGATCTATCGACTTATGTATCCAACAGCAGTGGCCGCAGTATGTCGATTGCCAGTGTATACGGTGCGACACTGGGCAGTGTTACTGTGCAATCCGGGACTCTGAATCTTACTTATACTCCCAATGACATCAGCTACGGCACAGATATCTTTTACTATCAGGTTGAGGATGGTGAAGGTAACACGGCTACCGCGCAGATCACAGTGACTGTCGGTGCTCCTGCTGCGCCTGCGATCACCAGTCTCACACTGGATTATGCCGGTGCCCTTCAGGCCCGTCTGGTGTGCGATAACTGCAGTCATCCATCTCTCACACGCTATCAGTTCGATGTGGATGGATTGCCGGTTTCCGGCATTGGCGACAGTTATGCACTGGTGAATGATGATAAGGACAAGCCGCTGGCGGTGACGGCAACCGTAATGAATAAATACTGTAATGCCGATGGCTCCGGGGTCAATGGCAGCAATGCCTGCCGCCAGTCAAGGGCAAGAAGTGTCATTCAGGCTGTGTATGTTAAGCAGGTTTATCCGTCGAAATACGCCTTTACGGCACTGAAATCCGATGGCAGTGCCATCGCCTGGGGCGATGCCAACTATGGCGGCGACAGCAGTGCAGTGCAAAGTCAGTTGGTTGATATTGTTGAAATCACCCAATCGGAACGGGCCTTTGCCGCACTGAAATCAGATGGCACAGTCGTGGCATGGGGCAGTTCATTGTATGGCGGGGATGCCAGCAGCGTGCAGTCCGACTTGGTGGATGTGGTAAAGGTGTATGCCAATCAGGCTGCCTTTGCGGCGGTGAAAGCAGACGGTTCTGTGGTCACCTGGGGATGGATTGGCAGAGGCGGCAACAGCAGTGCGGTACAGGCACAATTGACCAATGTCAGTCAGATATTTTCAACAGATAGGGCGTTTGCAGCCTTAAAGGCCGACGGCACAGTAGTGACCTGGGGAGAAACCGGCTATGGCGCCGATTCCACTGCTGTGTCTGCATCCCTGGTGAATGTCAAAACCATCTCCGCCACACTGTTTGCGTTCGCTGCTCTGAAACATGATGGCACTGTGGTTGCCTGGGGGGATAGCAGCTATGGCGGTGACAGCAGCGCAGTGCAGGCCAGTTTAACCAATGTCAGTTTTATTCATCCCAATTGGCGGGCTTTTGCTGCAGTGAAACATGACGGTACTGTAGTCACCTGGGGCTGGCATGCCTACGGAGGTGACAGCAGTGCGGTGCAAGCGCTGTTGACCGGGGTCACCTCTGTGTCCAACACGACTCACACATTCGCTGCGCGCAAATCCGATGGCAGCGTAGTCACCTGGGGAGCGGCCACCATAGGGGGAGACAGCAGTGCGGTGCAGTCGCAGTTGACCGGCGTGGAGCAAATATTTGCATCAACCTTTGCCTATGCAGCCCTTAAATCGGATGGTTCATTGGTGACCTGGGGGCAAACTCTCTATGGCGGTGACAGCAGTGCCGTACAATCTGAGTTAGTGAATGTTACCTATGTGGAAGGGGCAGAACTTGCTATGGCAGCGATTGTAGGAGATGGAGACATAGTGACCTGGGGTTATGGGCCAATGGGGGGAGACTCATCAGCGGTACAAAGCGAGTTCAATAAAGTGACGCAGCTGTGGAACAACATGTTCTGCTTTGTCGCCCGCAACACAGATGGCACCCTGATCACCTGGGGTAATGCCTCCCAGGGCGGCGACAGCAGTGCCGTGCAGGGTGACTTCAATTATTACACAACACTCTTCACCGATTTGGATTACTGAGCCGCTTGAAATGAGGCCACTTATATCGGTATTGCAGTAAGTAGCCGTGCTGACGGGCAGGGCTCAGCGCCCGTCTTTGAGTTTACTCAGCTCAGCTTTCACTTCGTCAAGCTCCGTCAGAATGCGGGCCTGGTTCTGCTCCATGCGTTTAAGCACGTTTTCCACTTCCTGGCGCATCTCTTTTTTCTGTTCATCCGCATTCTCCTGCTGCTCAGGAGCGACAAATACCGACGCCATATAACCTGAGATGACCCCGAAGAAGCTGACGCCACAGACGATAACCAGGGTGCCGACCACATGTCCGGCGGTGGTCACCGGGTAGAAGTCGCCGTAGCCCACGGTCGAGATGGTCACCAGCGTCCACCAGATGGCATCCTGGGCAGTCTGGATATTCGCGCCTTCCACGCCACCTTCCACAATCAGAATGAGCATAGATGACAATGACAGAATCAATACCAGCGCCAGCAACAGGCTAGCCAGGGTGGTTTGCTTGCGCTGGCGCAACAATGGGATGATCAGTGAACGGGTGACCCGGATTAAGCGGATTACCCGCAGGATCTGGAACAACCGCATGACCCGCAGCGCTTCGATGGCCGGGATACTGGCGACAAAGTCAATCCAGTGATGTTTGATGTAGAACCACTTGTCTCTGGCTTTGAACAAGCCAATGAAGAAGTTAGTCAGAAAGATGATACAGATGCTGGTGTCGATAAACAGCAGAAGCTCTCGGGTTTGGGTATTGAGCCTGGCGAATGCCAGAACGATCACCAATATGACTGACACCAGCGACAATACCATCATCGCCAAATCTATTGGGGTGGGCATCTCAAATGGCCTGACCCTCAACTCCTTTTGCTCACTCATCTGCGTTCACTTTGCTGATTTCCCGGAGTCGCTCAGCATAATCGGCTGCCCCCTCCAATATCAATCACCTGTGTTCAATCTTCTGCAGCAAACTGGATCAATTCATCCAGTACCCGACGTTTGATTTCCAGTTGCGCTTCCGGCGGCAGATTGTACTTTTCGGCCAGCGCAGCATAGTCGGCATCACTCAGTGACACTGTCAGTCGCGGGCGCTTGGGGCGGGTGGATACAGTTAAACCGAGAATGGTGCGGATTTGGTCCGACGGGCTGACACCAGCATCCAGTGCGGCTTTGCGGATGGCGTACTGAAACTGTTCATCCAGATCAAAGGCGACCTGAGTGGCTTTGGCGGCTTTTTGGTTGGCCTGCCAGCTCTCGGGTAATGAATGGGGTGTTTTACTCATAACGATTGGGATGCTCCGGGCCAGAAGTCTCTGATATCGGTCAGGGGGCGATACAGGGTCAGCATGACATCTGTTTCACCGCTTTCATACACCTCAATTTCGACTGAGCGTTGTTCGTCCGCACTGTCGAGGCAATAGCTTTCAAAGGCGTCTCCCTGTGCCGCGGGTGGCGACATCAGGCGATAATCATTGAGGTGGAAGTAGCCAAAGGTGGCAAAAGAGACCTGATGGTACTCATCCGCCAGCCACTGGGCAAGCTCGGGAAAGTGACTGCGTGCGTCGCCCTGCAATTTCAGGGTGACATTACCGGGCTGTTCAAATATCTGCGCAAACTCGTCCAAATTGAACAGTTGCTCAACCTCAGCGCGGGTCAGCTTAATGCTGAATGCCAGTAACTCTTCATCGTCCTGCTCCAGCATCATAAACACAGGTTGATTGTCCCGGCCCTTGAGCAGCCATTCTGCATGGCGACTGCGCTCATACTCATAGCAGCTGACCCGCTCAACCTTGAGTTGCTGCCCCCTGAGCTGTGGCGGCAGGGCAAAGCTGTCATCCAAAGTAAGCATATCGCCGGCATTGAGTTTGGCGGGATGATCCAGCACCCGGACGGGCGGCTTGGGCTTATTGCCGAAAATTTTGTCCAGAAATCCCATTGTCCTGCTCCTTTACTGAAAACGAAAAAGGCCGGCAGAGCACTGCCGGCAGGTCGGGACTGACATCATTACTGCTTTTTGGCCTTGATGCGGTCAAGCACTGAATTGGCCGTGGTTTTCTGCTCGCCAATGCCGGCGGCAGCGAGTTTTTCCTGCAGCGACTTGTCACTGCCTTCGGCATCCAGTGCCTCGGCGGCTTTCAGCCTGTCATCAAACTGCTGCTGACGGGCCTTGATACGCTCCAGCGAATCCTTGGCGTTGAGCAACTTGGAGTTGCTACTGGTGAAGGAGTCGGTGATGGTGGCGGTGGCTTTCTGCACGCTTTCCGTGGTTTTCACCATGCTCAGCTGGCGCTTGTAGTCGGCCAACTGGCGCTCGGTCTTTTTCACCAGATCTTTCAGGCGTACCGCATGTGCGGCAAAGCTGTCGTTGGCGCTTTGCTGTTCGCTCAGCTCCTGCTCCAGTCCGGCGATTTTCTCTGCCACTTCCAGTGCCAGCGCTTCATTGCCCTGATCCAGCGCCTGCGAGGCGTAGCCTTCATGCTCAGCCACCGCACGCTTGAGGCGATCCACTTCACGGGCCGCCTGCATCTCTTTGGCCATCACATCGGTCAAATCCCGCTTGGCCTGAGTCAGGTGCTTTTCGGCATCGCGGATCTCCTGCTCGAAAATCCGGGTCGAATTGGCGTCCACTATGCTTTGGCCCACTTCAGTGGCACCACCGCGAAACGCCGTCAGTATCTTGTTTAAAATGCCCATAATCCCGGCTCCTTATTTCAGGTAGTCGGCCATCTCATCGATGACCTCCAAACAGTTGTCGGACAAAAGTGATAATTCATGCTCAATTTCAGTCATGCTGGACTGGGTAGAGAGCGCACCGTACACCACATATTTGTTGTCGATTTTGGCAAACGCGGACAGCGGCATGGGAATGTTCAACTCCAGCATGGTTTCAAACATCTCCATGCGCTTTTCCTGCCGGACTTCCTCTTCGCCCCACAGGTAGCTGATACACAGCACCTGATTATCAGTAACTGAGACGAACACCGGGATCTCTTCGCGGCCTTCGATATTGACCTGCAATACGTCCACATCGCCGGAGATAGGAAAACAGTCAAACTTCAACCCAGTGCTGGAGTTGTCTCCCAGTTTTCCCAAATGGTCTGCAATGCTGTGAATATTCATTGGTTGTCCTCATTGACATAATATGTCTGGGTTAAAGATTAACTGCTGGACATAATATGTCAAGCGGTCTGCTGCAAAATTGTTCAAAAAAGATTGCTGCCCTGCGCCTGCCCCCAGGCTTCCCTGTGATACAGATACAGCTGATTGCTGCCCAGGGTATTGACCCTGATGTCTTCGCTCTGGCGATAAAAGCTAGCCGGGAATTCAAAGGCGCCGCGGATAAGCCCAGGGGTCAGCCAGTCTTCATCAATGGCCATCGTTGCCAGTGGCGTCAGTCGCTGCCTTGGCCCCTGTCCTGCCAGAGTGCCCATGGTCCAGCCCCACTCGCCGAAACTGGGCACATTGTGGTGGTACTGATCCACCATAAAGCCCGCTGCCTTGAGGGTTTTGCCTATGCTGATAAAGGCTTTGCGGGCATGGTAAGGGGAGGTTGACTGAATGCCGATGGCACCATCGGCGCTGAGCAAATTCGCCAGCTTGCGATAGAAATAGTCTGAATACAGTTTGTTGAGATCCGGATGGCTGGGGTCCGGCAGATCCACGATAATGGCGTCAAATTTATCGCCGCGCATCAGCAGGGTATCAACGCCGTTAAAGGCGTCATCGGTGATCAGTTCAAGTCTGGGGTCGTTGAGGGCATCTTCATTCAGCGATGTCAGGCGCTGGCGCAGCGCCACCGGCATGGCCTCGTTCTGACCGCGGAAAATCCGCACCATCTCCTCATCCAGATCCATCAGGGTGACCGAATCCGGCTGCCAGTGCAGCACATCCCTGAGCGCCAGCCCATCTCCCCCGCCGATAATCAGTACCTTGCTTTGACGTGCCGAGGCGGACAGTACCGGGTGCACCAGAAAGCTGTGGTAGATATGCTCATCGTCACTGGAAAACTGCAGCCGGCCATTGATATACAGGGCATTTACCGGTTTAAGGTGATTGCCCCGCAAGCGTTCGGTAAAGGTCAGTTGCTGAAAACGGGTAGGCTGGTGGAACACCACTTTGTCGCGATACAGCAGATTGTTGAAACCCTGCTCCCAACTGGGGCCATACAGCGCCAGGGTGAACAAAATGGCGCATGCCGCGATATGGCCAGCCAGCAACAGCCGCACATGGCGGATTTGCCCCCAAAAGCGGAACATAAACAGAAACCCGGCCAGCAGATTAAAGCTGGCGGTAAGCGCTGCGGCCAGTTGAATATCCAGAGTCAGCATGGCCAGCACCCATATCGCCGCACCCGCACCGGCGCCGATATAGTCGGCACCATAGATGGTGCCGGCGTTATGGATAAGATGGGCTTCACTGAGGGACTGGCGCACCCGGGCGATCAGCGGGATCTCCATGCCTATCATGATGCCCAGCAGTACGCCCCAGAAGTAGGGCAGGTAACGGCTGAGCTGCTGAAAAGTGGCAATCATACCGCCGTCGGGCATCAGATCCGGCGGCAGATTAAATGTGTCGGCAATGGTTTGTGGCAACACATGACCAAAGCCGATAACCGCAGCGGTGACAAGGATCGCCAGCGAGCCGCACAGGGCAACGGCCAGCTCCAGCACGGCAAAGCCGGTAAAGGCGCAGCGGATTTTGCGGGCCGCAAATGCGCCCACACCCATGGAGACGATCATCAGACCGATCATGGTGTAGATGGCCGCTTCCAGCGCCCCCAGAATGCGTCCGGCGTAGTGGGACAGCAGATACTCATAGATCAGGCCGCAACCTGCCAGCACCGCCATGATGCCCAGCAGCAGCGCATCATCCAGCCAGCGGACACCTGAGGACTGGCGCAAACTTGTTTCCATGCCAGCTTCGTCCTCAGGCCATCAGCGCGGCAAGCAGCAGGGCGACCGCAATGCTGATAGCCATCTCCACTGCAGCGACCCCGATATTGTGTTGCTGCTCCACCTCAGTGACCATGTCGATTTTCGCCAGCACCAGGCGTTTAACCAGGGCCAGCAGCAGGCTCAGTACCACCAGCATGATCACCGAGAAAACCAGCCAGCCCAGAATGTTGCCGACATAGGCGGTGGGCAGATAGATCATAAAGTGGCTGGCGGCGTTAAAGGTGATACCCAGTGCCACCAGATAGCCGGCGTGGCGAATGGCCAGCGCGGTGTAGCCTTTCTCCAGCGCCAGTTGCAGCGGCATTTGCTGATTGCGTCTGGCGTAGCGGTATTCCCGCCAGCGGGTCAGCAAAATCAGCATCAGCTGGGAGACAATAAAGGCGCTGAAGATGGCGATAAAGGTGTTGACCGTTAGGTCCTCCGCCCAGATCAGCGCGGCGCGAATGATGGTGGCGGTGGCGATGGCCGCACCGGCGTCCACTATGGCTACGGCCACATTGCCCTTGAGGATCTGTTCGGTTTTGTTGAGGTTGTGCAGCGCCAGTTTGTCATGCAGGAAGCGGCCAAGTTTGATCAGCAGCAAACCAAACAGTCCATAGGCGCTCATGCCGATGGCCTCCCACAGATAGGAGCTGGCCGCTTCCCCTTTAATGGCGCCGGTCAGCACTATGCCCAGCGCCAATACCGCGCCGGCGGTACTGATGCCGAAGGCGAAGTTGTCCCGCTGCGCCAGTTCGGCGGTGGAGTTGACTTTGGCACTCCAGCCCTGCAGATAGCGCATGGCCGTCAGCAGCAGGATAGCGATGGTCAAATCGATGGCCAGTATGATGGCCAGCTCAGTGGAGATCCCGATTTCCTGTAAAAAAGTCATCTTGCATGTCCTTGTTATTTGCCGCGGCTGACGCTGCGGGTCGTGCGGCTGGAAGCGTTTCTGTGGCTGCTGCTCTTGGCATAGTTGGAGCGGAATTTACTCTGGCTGGCGCTGGATGCACTGGCTGCCTTGGCCGGAGAAGGTGCCTGAGCGCTCTGGCGTGACAAACCGCTGGCGCCACTGCGGGTCTTGGCGTAGGGGCTGGAGAAGGTCTTGCCCTGATTGTCAAAGCGCTTTTTCTGCTGCTGGAACACCGATTCCTGGGTGCGGATTTGCTTGGGCGAGGAGTAGCGGTAGCGACCTATGTCGTTGTAATAGCTGTAGCCCCGTCGACCGGACCAGTCGCGGTAATAGACTCTGCGGTCGAACAGATCAGAAAACAGCGAGTACATGCCATACCAGGCCCAGAATGACATGCCGTTTGAGTCAGTGCGCCACTCACCATAGGCCGGGTTGCCGACCAGCTGACTGCCCGCGCCGAAATTGTCGGTGTTGTTGGCCAGCGCTTCCGCCTCCCGGCTGACAGAATTGACCCGCGCCAGAGTGCCTTTGGACATATCGGCCAGCACATTGATGGGATCGGACAGCATATCGTTGAACAGCGCCGGATCTGTCGCCTGATACAGATTCTCCAGCTCCGCCAGCTGCTCCTCCTGATTGGGGAAGTTGCTCAGCTTCAGGCTGTCCTGATAGCGTCTTTGCAGTGACAGATACAGAGGCCCCGAAGTACCTGCATCTTTGGCGATTTCTTCGGCCAGCATGGCGTAATGGGGCTGCTCCTGGCCCAGCAGGTTGGCGTACTGTTTGAGCAAGGTGGCATTGCGTACCTGACCATCTCTGAGTGCATCGCCCAGAGTGACCAGTCGCTGATCCACTAATTGCTGATAATTCTCTATCTGTTTGTCCATGCCGTTGCCGCAGGCGGTCAGCAGCATCAACAAACCCAGACTCAACAGGGTCCGACTCAAGAAGCCTGCCATGGTTTCTCCCTTATCCATCCGTTCCAACTGGCACACTCTGGCGTGCGCTGCGATGGGTGTTCAGCGGTAACCCGCTGTTGCCGTTAGTGTAAACACGCAGAGTTTCCGTTTTGTTTCCACTATGGTGTATCTTCTGCTGAGCGTGCAGGCTGACCGGGCATTCACTCCCGATTGCAGCGACCGACGCAGTATCCGATTAAACAGTGACCAGCTATATCATCATAGACATAATATGTCGATGGCTAATTTGTGTTCAGGAAGGGTTATGACAGGCGAGAGTAATGGGCTGGCGGCCTTGCCGGCCGGGCTTCAGCAGGAAGCGCAGCGGTATCTGCAGATTTTGGAGCAAACTCAGTCGCCCGACTGGCTGGCACTGGCAGAGCAGGATAGACAGCGGGTCATTCAGGTGCTGGGGCTGAGCGACTACATTGCCACTCAACTGTGTCGTCATCCCGACTGGGTCACCACTGTGGTGGCGCCGCGCCGGCAGGATGAGCCGCAGCAGTATGCTCAGCAGCTTGCGCAGTTGCTGGATACTGCCGCGGATGACGAGCAGGCCAGAAAATGCCTGCGGGATTTTCGCAACCGCCATCTTATCACCCTGGCTTACCGGGATTTTCTCAATCTCAGCCCGCTGGCGACTTCGCTTGGTGATATTTCGGCGCTGGCCGAAGCACTGATCATCGGTGCCCGCGACTGGGCATATGACAAGCTGTGCAGGCAATACGGCACGCCCTGCGATGCCCTGGGTAATCCGCAGTCACTGCTTATTCTGGGGATGGGCAAGCTCGGCGGCGGCGAGCTGAACTTTTCCTCTGATATCGATTTGATCTTCGTGTTTCCTGAGCATGGTGAAACCCGCCATCTGGACGGCACGCCAAGCCGACGTGCGTTGGACAATCAGCAATTTTTCACCCGCATGGGGCAGAAGCTGGTCAACCTGCTGGATCAGGTGACCATGGATGGCTTCGTGTTCCGGGTCGATATGCGCCTGCGCCCCTATGGTGACAGTGGCCCGCTGGTGGTCAGCAGCCATGCCTTTGAGGATTACTATCAGGAGCAGGGGCGCGACTGGGAGCGCTATGCCATGGTCAAGGCGCGGGTGCTGGGGCCGCAAACCCCGGACGCGCAAGCGCTGCAGCAGATGCTGCGACCCTTTGTGTACCGCCGTTACATCGATTTTTCCGCCATCGAATCGCTGCGTAAAATGAAGCAGTTGATCAGCCGCGAAGTCCGCCGTCGCCAGCTGAGCAACAACATTAAACTGGGTGCCGGCGGCATTCGCGAAGTGGAATTCGTGGTGCAAAGCTTCCAGCTTATTCGCGGTGGTCGTGAGCCCAGTCTGCGCACCCAGAGTATTTATCTGGCCATGCAAAACCTCAAACTGCTTGGGCAACTGGATGCCAGAGCCCTGACAGAGCTGCGTCAGGGGTATGACTTCCTGCGGCGGGTGGAAAACCTGTTGCAGGCCATTGATGACAAACAGACTCAAACCCTGCCGGACAACGACCGTGACTGGCTGCGTTTGTGCACCGTGCTGGGCGAGGCTGACGGGCAGGCGCTCAAGGCCAGAATTGATGCCGTGATGGACAATATTCACAGTCACTTCCGCTCCGCCGTGGGTGGAGATGAAGGCGATCAGGAACGGGAGCACTGGACGGCAGCCCTGTGGCAGGAGCGCCAGCCGGATGAGGCCTGTCAGCTGCTCAGGCAAAACGGTATTGATGATGAAAAACTCTGGCCTGTGCTCAGCCAGTGGCGGGAGCAAACTTCCCGCCGCGCTATCGGTCCCCGCGGCCGGGATACCCTGGACAGGTTGATGCCCAAACTGCTGGAAGATCTGTTTGCCAACAGTGAACCCTGCGATGCCTTCGCCCCGGTTTCCCGGGTGCTGGATCAGATCCTCACCCGCACCACCTATCTTGAACTCCTGTGTGAAAACCCAGGGGCCCGCCAGCAGTTGATCAGCCTGTGCTGTATCAGTCCCTGGATTGCCGAGCAGCTCGCACGCTTCCCCATGCTGCTGGATGAGCTGATCGATCCGGTGCAGCTGTATGACACCACCTCGCTGGATGATTATCCGGCAGAGCTCAGGCAGGCGCTGCTGCGGGTGAGCGATGATGATATGGAGCAGCAGATGGAAGCATTGCGGCAGTTCAAACTGTCGCAGCAGCTGAAAATCGCCGCCGCCGATGTCACCGGCATTTTGCCAGTGATGCAGGTCAGCGATCATCTGACCTATCTGGCGCAGGCCATTATCGAGCAGGTGGTCAATCAGGCCTGGCATCAAATTGCCGCCAGACACGGTATTCCTTCGCATCTGCAACCGGGGAACTCCGGCTTTGCCGTGGTGGGTTATGGCAAGCTGGGTGGCATAGAGCTGGGTTATGGCTCGGATCTGGATCTGGTGTTTTTGCACAATGCCCCGCCGGGTGTGCAGACCAATGGTGATCGCCAGATTGATGCCAGTCATTTCTATGTAAAATTGGCGCAGCGGATTTTGCACCTGTTCTCCACCCGCACGGTTTCCGGTGAGTTGTACGAGGTGGATATGCGCCTGCGTCCTGACGGGGCTTCCGGGATGCTGGTCAGTGAAATTGAAAACTTTGGCGAGTATCAGGCCAAAGAAGCCTGGACCTGGGAGCATCAGGCGCTGGTGCGCTCGCGTTTGGTGTTTGGCGGACAAGCGCTGGCGCAGCGCTTCAAGGAGATACGTCACTCAGTGCTGTCCCAGGCCAGAGATCCGCTGGAGCTGGCCAAAGCGGTGCGGGAGATGCGCAGTAAAATGCGTGATCACCTGCTCAAAGTTGTGGATGACAACTTCGACCTGAAACAGAGTCCGGGCGGTATCGCCGATATTGAGTTTATCGCCCAGTATCTGGTGCTGGCCAACAGTCATCAGTGTCCTGAGCTGACCACCTGGTCAGACAATGTGCGGATTTTTGAAGATCTGGCGGAGCTGGAGATTCTTGATGCCCGGGACGCCGAAACCTTAACCCGGGTGTATTGCCTGCTGCGGGATGAAAATCACCGTCTGACATTGCAGGGATTACCCGGCGAATTGCCTCGCCAACAGGTGGAAGAGCAGGCAGAGAAGGTGCTGGATATCTATCGGCAGGTGCTGGGAGAGCAATCGTTGACGCCACAGAGCTGATACAGCTGACGTTAATGATCATTCCGTCACACTGATTCCGTTACACAGATTCCGTCACAGAGATTGGCCCACTCCCAATCTCTGTCAGCATCTTTTGCTCATCCCGATTAATCAGCCCCAGCCAATCTGTTTTTTTCAGGCCTGCATCATGTCTATTAACTGCGCATACAGCGGCAGACCAATCAATACGTTAATCGGGAAGGTGATGCCCAGTGAGGCGAGCATCGCCAGACCGATATTGGCATCCGGAATCGCGGCGCGGATCGCTGCCGGCGCGGCAATGTAGGAGGCGCTGGCGGCAAGACCTGCCAGTACCAGAATGCTGCCTTTGGGCAGACCCAGCGCCAGCCCCAGCAAGATGCCGCCCCAGGCCAGCACAAACGGGATGACAGCCGCAAACAGCATCAGCCGCCATTGGCGCAGTGGCAGCGGTCGGCACACTCTGGCGGTACACAAACCCATCTCCAGCAGGAACAGCGCCAGCAGCGTCTTAAAGCCGCCAATCAGTACCGGCGCCAGACTGGCCAATCCTGACTCACCATAGGCCCAGCCGATGGCCACGCCGCCGGTCAGCAGTATCACGCCGCGGCTGGTCAGGGCTTCGTGTAGAATGTTGCCGCTGCTGACTTTGATGGTACCAGTGGCCGCTTGCGTCAGCGGCTTGCGGGCATTGAGGAAGCGATACAGCCACAGCATCACGATAATCGCGGGCAGTTCCAGCAATACCAGATACAGGGTGGTTTCCGGCTTGAGTGGCCAGTCGAGATGTTCTGCCAGTGCAATCACTACCGCAAAGGTACCGGCGCTGACACTGCCGTAATGCGCGGCGATGCTGACGGCATTTTCGCGGTTGAGTTTGATTAACCGGCGCAGCAGAGGGTACAGCGCCAGCGGAATGATTAACCCCAGTGCGGCAATCAGCACCAGTTCGCCGATGATCAGTGAATCTCCCTGACCATGCAGCGCCATACCGCCTTTGAGGCCCAAAGTCAGCATCAACAGGATCGACAGGGTTTCGTAAATTGATTCCGGTACTCTGAGATCGGATTTTACCAATCCGGCAAGCAGGCCCAGTGCGAAAAAAGCTATCACTATGTCTGGCATGGCAGTTTCCTGTAACTGTCTGATTCTGAGTAGATGTTACCGCTGCGAAGTTTGACAGTGTTGAGGAATATTTGAAAATAAATTGTTTTTCAAATGTGCATAGATGATTATCTATGGATTGAGACTAAAGCTTACGGAAATATGAACTTACGGCATCTGAGTTTTCGATTGTTGCAGGTCTATCAGGAGGTTGTCAGGCAGGGAAGCATTACTGCCGCTGCCCGTGAGTTGCACCTGACCCAGCCGACAGTCTCCATGCAGCTGAAAAAACTCTCTGAACTGGTGGGTGAGCCCTTGCTGGAAGCCCGCGATGGTCAGTTAAAACCCACAGATATAGGTCGTGAGTTGTATCAGGCCTGCGCCGATGTGTTTACCCGCTTTGATGATTTCAATACCTTGCTGGCAGAGAGCCAGGATGGTCGGGTGGGACACATCAATATCGGACTGGTCACCACCGCCAAATATGTGATGCCGAGGATCCTCGGGGCGTTTTACCGTCAGTTTCCTCGGGTGGAGGTGACGCTCAACATAGGCAACCGCGCTCATGTGCTTAATCGTTTTGAGCAGCAGAAGGACGATTTGTACCTGTTCAGCCATCCACCCAGCGGTGAGCAGGTACGGGCAGTACGGATTATTCAAAATCCGCTGCAGTTGATTGCGCCGCCATCCCACTGGGCCGACGGACGGTCGCATCTGGATTTTGCCCAGCTTGGCAATGAGCGTTTTCTGATCCGCGAGCCCGGCAGTGCCACCCGTATGATGTTTGAGTCCTGGCTCAGTCGTCAGGGTTATGAACTCAGCCGGACCATGCAGATTGAAAGCAATGAGGCCATTCGTTTGAGCGTCGCCTCCGGACTTGGGCTGTCAGTGATTTCCGGCCATACCCTGCAGGAAGGCAAAGAGCGGCCAGTGGTGCTGGATGTGCAGGGATTTCCCCTGCAGAGTCACTGGTATCTGGTGAGCCGCCGGGACAGGCGACTGTCCTATGCTACCGACAGGCTGGTGAAGTTCATGGCCGGTAATCTGGTTAATTGTATCGAGCCGGACTGGGTGGTCACGGATTTGAGCCGGTTACTCGACTGGTCCGGGGACGTCTGATATCCCAGGCAGGCACTATTACATCAGGGAGTTCATTATGAAAAACGAGGTTGATATTCAGTGGGTGCTGCAGGTAGTCAACAAAATCCATGCCAGCGGCACTTCTCATGCGGGGGATTTTAGGCTCAATGGCCTGATCGTCAGCAGCGATGCTGATGGTTATAATGTCAGCATAGAAGATGGCCGCTGCAGCCTGCACCTGGGGTTTCAGAACACCTATGATCTGCACTATCCCGACGACTCTGCGTTGCAAAGCTTCTGGGCGAAGATGGAGCAGGTGTTGGGTAAAGGCCGGCGGTGAAGCTTCAGGCAATCGTGTTTTTACGGCTATCCAGAGCTTGGCTGGCCTTGATATGATACCGCCTAACCTCGGTACCTTTGGATGTATCCATGCGCTCCCCGTTTCAATCTTATGTGTGGCAATCCCAGGTTTTTGCCTGTGACAGCAATGATCTGGAGCATTTTCAGGGATTGCTCAGCGATGAAACTGCACGCCTGTCGATGACGGCAACCTGCCTGGGCGACACCGGGCGTTTTCCGTTGATGATGTACACCAGTCCGGCTGCCAACGCTCACCTGCCATCTGTGCTGGTGTGCGCCGGTTTTCACGGGGACGAAGCCGCTGGCCCCTGGGGCATTCTCAAGTGGCTGATGGCGCAGGATGCTTCACTGTTTGCCAATGTGAATCTCAGCCTGCTGCCCGTTGTCTGTCCCACTGCATTTCGTAAGGGGCAGAAATATAACCGTCAGGGGCTGGATGCGTTCCGTGGTCTGGTGTGGCAACAGGGACGCGCACAGGGCGATGAACAGCTGTCAGAAGAGGGCGCCATTTTACTGCGTCATGCTCAGCTGCTGGTGGCGGCCGGTCGCGATGGCATGCTGTGCTGCGGTGAAACCCCGGCCGGTGATCATGCGCTGCTCAGCAGTTTTGAACCCCGCCAGCAGCCCGGTGCATTTACCCAGACCCTGATGGATTCACTGGGGCAATTCTTCCCGTTGCAGCCGACCGCTTTGGGGCAGGCCTGCGAGCCAAATCACAGCAACAGTTTCAACTGCTTTGACGGCGGATTCACTGCATTTATGGTGCGTGGCGGCGCTCGCTTTGGCGCGACTGCGACAACCCCTTCCTCGGCCGCATTTGATGAGCGCGTCCGTGCTATCAGTGGGGTGATTACCGGTCTGATGAGTCAATACCGCCAGTCGGTACAACGGGTGGGTTAATCTCTTTGCTGCGTGACGCATTTCAGGCCTTTCAGGCAGCAAGCAGCTACTGAACGGTGAGATTCATACTACCTGGGCTGTGCAAACGCAGGCCGGGATTTGCACCCGGCCAGCAGATCAGTTCAGTGGCGTGCCGGACAGCGAGCTCAGCAGCGGCTGGCTGTAGGTCACTTTGGCGATACGCGGGAAAATATAAGTGAAGCTGCTGTTGTGCTGCTGAGTATCAGCTGCTGCGCAGAGATCTTCGGGAATGATTAGCTGATAGCCGTGCTCCCAGGCACTGCGGGCGGTGGATTCTACCCCTATGTTAGTGGAGATACCGCCCAGCACCAGCGTATCTATGCCGCGACGGCGCAGTTGCAGGTCCAGATCTGTGCCATAAAAAGCCCCCCACTGGTGTTTCACAATCTGGATATCTTCAGGTTGCACCTGCAGTTCAGCGGGAAAATGCCACCAATTCTCCGGCAATTCGGTCATCACTGAAGGCTTGTCCACCTGTTGTGCAAGCGCATCGGCAAAGTCATGACTCCAACCCACCCGAACCCAGATCACCGGCATATTGCGGCTTCTGAATCCCTGAGCAAGTTTGGCGGCTTTGTTGATGATATCTGAGGCTGAATAGGGACCGCCGACCAGCGGTAATATGCCCTGTTGCAGGTCGATTAATACCAGGGCGGTTGAAGAAGGAGAAAAGGCTGCCATGCAAAGCTCCTGTGCGTCAAAAACTTCCCAAGACGTTACTCCCCCCTGAGAATGGCCTCAAGGGGGATCGGCTTAACCTTTCTTAACTTTGGCGGATGTCGCACCGGATTGTGAGAGGGCGCACATCTGTATGGATTGCCGGGCCACTCAACCGGCGCGGATAGCGCGGTTGATTTCTGCCAATGTGGGTTCACCGGCGTAGGGTTGCCATTCGCGCTCAGGTGCCTGATCTCCGGCTACGGTTCGCAGGCGATATTCCCCCTGACGGTATTCCAGCACCCGGATGTTACCGCTTGGGGTGAGGAAATAATTGGGTGCTTTACCGACCTCGAGGAATGCCTGATCGCCGGGTCCCGGCAGCTCACGGCCCCTGGTTATAAGCCGGGCAATGCCTTTATGATCATGATCTGAGCGCACATGGGTATGGACCACAAACTGTACTTTGCTGCTGTTGAGAGCAAAGCTGCAGCTGTGGTTGGTGCAGTGGGTCGGATGCACCAGAGTGCCGTCACGCATCACGGCGCGCGCCTGTTCAATCCGGTTATTGCGCGGTAGGCTGGCCAGGATCGCCTGCGCCTGCTTGTCCATGGCGGGCGTGGCCACCACATCCTGCGCCTGACTTTGACTGAGAGATTTTGCCTGGGATCCTGAGGCAAAAGTGTTAAAGCTGGTAAAAACGATCCCTGTCACCAGTAGTAAAATGAGTGTCCGCATTTTCCGTTGGTGATTTTATCAGTAGCAAAAAGGCGCGGATTTTAGAGAGCTGAGCCCTGGCTGTCTGTGACTAAGATCAGCTTTAGCTAATGTAGTGAGATCGATTGGCTAAAGCGTGATGTGACAGGGGAGTTCCTGTCAGTGAGCACTGACGATTGGGGACAAAAAAACCGGTACGGGACCGGTTTTTCAGGTTCGCTGCCAACACCCGGTGGCAGCCTGGCGATTGGCTCAGGGGTTGATGCGGGTGGGCATGCCACTTCTGTCTTCCAGCAGGCGCTTGAGCACGAAGGAGTCGGTATCCCTGTGGGCGATAAAGCGGGTGATCGCGGGCGAAAGTTGCAGCGGCACCGGCGCGTTGGATTCAAATTCCGCCGCAGTGCGCGACAGTGGCTGGTGTACTTCCAGATAACGGGCGCCGTCAGGCTCTTGTGTGGCCTTGATGGGCTGATTGACAAACTGCACCCGGGTGCCCACTGGCACGGTTTTGAACAGCTGCTCTATGTCTTCATTGCGCAGGCGCACACACCCCTGGCTGACCCTCAGACCAATGCCAAAGTCGGCATTGGTGCCGTGAATGGCATACAGGTTACCAATGTAGATGGCAAACAGCCCCATGGGATTGTCGGGGCCAGCGGGCCAGACGTCCGGCAGGGTGACGCCCCGGGCCAGAGCTTCTTTGTGCATTCTGGCGGTCGGCGTCCAGGTCGGATTGGCGCGCTTGCGGTAGACCTTGGTGACCCAGTTTTCCGGCGTGTCTTTACCCACCTGACCGATACCTATGGGCAACACCTGCACGAAATCCTCCCCTTTGGGATAGTAGTACAGGCGCATCTCGGCGATATTCACCACTATGCCTTCACGGGGTGCATCGGGCAGGATCAGTTGATGGGGAATAATCAGACGGGTGCCGGGCTTGGGCAGGTAAGGGTCCACACCTGGGTTGGCCTCCATCATATTGGTCAGTCCCAACTGAAAGCGGGCGGCGATGGATTCCAGGCTCTCACCGTTATTCTGGACTGTGTAATATTGATTTTCACCGACCAGGCGGCTGTCTTTGGATGGCAGCAGATAATCTGTTGCCAGTGCAGGCAGAGACAACAGGGCTGTCAACACGGCAAACATCAAACGAATTGACTTCATATCGGGGTATTCATTCCTGATTAAGCATGCGGGCTGTCCGCTGATAGCGCCGCATCCTCAACCATTTAGCGCCGAAAATCAATACAGGGACACATCTTCTTGATGGGGGCGGGTTTTGAAGCGCCGGTGCAGCCACATGTATTGCGCCGGATTGCGACTGATCAGCTCCTCGACAATGGCATTGCCGCGGATGGCGTCGCTGACTTCATCATCGCCGGGGAAATTGTCCAGTGGCGGCATCACCTCTATGGTGTAGCCGTTATCGTCGGCGTTACGTTCAACGAAGAAGGGCAGCACTTTGGCTTTGCCCAGTTTCGCCAGGGTGGTGCCGCCGGTAATGGTGGCCGCTTGCTTGACCGCAAAGAAAGGAATAAATACCGCACTGGAGCGGCCAAAGTCCTGATCGGCGGTATACCAGATCACCTCTTTATCCCGCAGACAGCGCACCATCTGGCGCAGATCCCGCTTGGGTACCAGCGCCTTGTTGGAGCGTAGCCGGCCTTTGACCTGTAGATATTCCATCACAGGGTTATTATGGGGCCGGTAGACGCCGACGCCGGGCTGGAACTGACCGAAAATCCGCGCACCCATCTCCAGCGGCAGGCAGTGCACTGCAAATAAAATCACCCCATGACCATCGGCGATGGTTTGCTCGACATACTCCCGCCCTTTGATAGTCATACGCGCCTGAATTTGTGCATCAGACAGCCACCAGGCGTTGAGAGTATCGAAAATCGCCTTGCCGGTTTCCTCGAAATTTCGCTGCAGCAGTTGTTGCTGCTGCTCGGCAGTCAGCTCGGGAAAGCACAGCTCAAGATTGCGTCTGGCGGTTTTTACCCGTCCTTTGACCAGTTTCATCGCCAAACGGCCAATGGTGGCGCCCAGCTTCATCTGCAGGCGCATGGGCAGCAACAGGATAAGACGCATCAGACCCACACCCAGCCAGAGCAGCCAGAATCTTGGGTGGCAAAGTTGCCGGGAAAATTGTGAAGCGGTAACCACTGTGTCCTCTGTATCCCTGAGAAAATCAGTGCTCATTCTAACGTCAGATTGGTTTGTGACCAATCAGTAACTTGCAACAGAAAGTACTGAGCAGACCATAGCGATTTTTTGACCGGTTTCGTTCGGTTTGCCCTCTTTGGTTTTTTGCTGGTATCTGTATTTTGAATTGGCCAATATGCATTTGGCTGGATGTCGCATGAGTCCCTGCGACGCTCGACGCTGACGGGGACACCTGGGAGATGACCAAGCTTCGCCTGGCGAAAGTCGTGGGTATGTACATCCATATACAAAGCCAGTTCGTCATCCATGACTCTCGCTCTTGAGCTTATCGCTGCGCGATACTTGCCCATGTCTCGCTCACATCATTTCATCCAACACCTCTCGGCGTCTCCGATGGGGAAAGGGGGCAAGCTACAGTTGCGGATTAACTCACTTGGGGACTGGAGTTATTTTGGGCAAGATAAGATATAACGGTTTACCAACTGCTAACTGTTACAGTGAGTTTACGAGCGAACTTAAGCAACGTGTGTGTGAATTCCTCTCTAAATAAGAGATCCTAATTGTGCTACACATGCATTGTGACCATGCCGCCTAGCATCCCACTATCATGGGACTTGCAGCACAACGGCATGAAAATGTGCTGCTTCGCGGCGATTGAGCTCAGTGTTCAACATTTAGGAACAGCTATTTAGCCACTACATCTCTGATGATTTTTAACCTGATTACATATTTCGTTAAGAATAGTCTCGCCAGCTTCTTTATACCCATTGCCAAATAAATAGTCAGAAATTTCAAATAGTGAATCTATGCCTTCCGATGTTTGATTAATGGTAAAAGCTATGTATTTGTTAAGTTCTTCAGTCGAATTATCAGAAATTGCATAGTGAGCGGTTAGTTTCTGTAAAGTTTCTTTTGGAACTAACACCTCAAATCCAAATTTATCAGATAAATCAGCATAGTGTTTTTTTAACCCTTCTAAGCCTGAAATCTTTACTTCATAAGTAGGCTCCCAGCCAGCGAACGTTGACTGCAGAGCGTACTGCATAGAAGGGTGTTTAGTCGTTCTGTGGGTTTGTTCTGGAAATTTTTGGAATTCAAAAGAGCCTTCCAACAGATTGTTTAACTTTTGCGTTAATTCAGTAAAAGGGGTTTGCATGTGCTCACCTTCATTTGCGATGGTGAGCGTAGGTGGTGCTTTTCTTTTTAACGCTTCAGAATTTGATTTAGAGATCAAGTCTACTATGTAACCATCATCAAGTGAGGGACTAAATGCAAAGTATTTCGAAAAATGCTCATTGTTACTCAACCAATAATCCAATACGAAACGACCTGAATTGGAATGTCCAGATAAAATGCGATAAGGAGCAACCCGATAGTTCTCATTAATATATGGAACGATTTCTTTTGCTAAAAAGTTAGCAAAAGGTGTTATTTTTCCATTGTCAGGGCTAAGTTCTTTGCCCTTACTTTCGATGCCGACAACGATAAAGTTTGGAATTTCACCCTCTAATAGATCAATAGTTGATAGAGTTGAAAGCATGTCCCATTGACCGTGTAAAACGTATAGCACGGGATATGAATTCTTTTCATTGTGATATGTCTTTGGAAGTTTTATTAATAATTTTCTTTCTTCCCCAAGTGAATTGGACGGTAACTTAATTTGCTCAGCTAATATTAAATCTGATGCAATTGAAAGTTGTGAGCAGAGTAAAATAAAACTAAAAAGCAAAACTCTCATTTATAACTCTCCATGTTGATGAAACCTTAGACATGTAACATGTCTTATACCGAGGCTCCCTGTTTATCTGAATAACAAGACCTCTTGCTATCTCGCTCTATTCGTCACGGTTAACGGATATAAACTACCAGTCGCTGGCTGAAAAATCGACACTTCCTGACAAATCAGTAGATATGAGTGAAGTCGTAAAATTGGATAACAGAAGCAGCTTACTACTATCTCTTTTTTACTGGATAACAGCGGTATAAAAGCGACTCTAGGGCATAAACAACATACTCAGGAGTTGCATGTTGCATCTTGTCCCCGTCCGAAGTTGCCGGAGGGAAATGCATTCAATAGTAAGCCTCGTCAGGGATGACGAGGCAGGCACCGTAGAAGCATGGATGCTGATTCGGTGTCGATTGAGTGTATTGAATGTATTTCACGATGGGTAACAACTTCGGTTGGGGCGGCAGGGGGATTGCAAAGGGGGCGAAGCCGCTTAGTCCCCTTTGCCCGGGTGTGGGCTGGAAGCCCACGACTTCGACCAAGCACAGCTTGGTTATCAGCTTGCTGCAGGCAAATGAAGCGAAGCTTCACCGCTACCCCCCACTGTGATAGCGCAAACTATCCCAGTTGAGTACAATCAGCCCCAATTTACACAAGATTAGATTGAGCGCTATGAAGGTTACTCTGCCAGCATTTGAAAAAGCCCGGGTATTGGTTGTGGGCGATGTGATGTTAGACCGTTACTGGGTCGGCCCAACCGGGCGTATCTCCCCTGAGGCACCTGTGCCTGTGGTGCAGATTAGTCAGGTGGAGGACAGACCCGGCGGCGCGGCCAACGTGGCGCTGAACATCGCAACCCTGGGCGGTCAGGTGCAACTGGCGGGCCTGGTTGGCCAGGATGATACCGCAGCGGCGCTGACCCGTGGCATCGAGGCTCAGGGCGTATCGCCGCGCTGGCATGAGGTAGCCGACAAGCCCACTATTACCAAGCTGCGCGTGCTGTCGCGCAATCAGCAGCTCATTCGTCTGGATTTTGAGCAGGCCTTTGCCCGGGCGGACAGTGATGCGCTGCTGTCCCAAAGTGAGGCGCTGCTGGGCAAGGTGGATGTGGTGGTGCTGTCTGACTATGCCAAGGGCGCGATTGCCGATCCCCGGGAGTTTATTGCCCGCGCCAATGCCGCAGGTGTGAAGGTGCTGGTAGACCCCAAAGGTTCAGATTTCAGCCGCTATCATGGCGCATTTTTGCTGACCCCCAATATGAGCGAGTTTGAGGCTGTGGTTGGTAAGGTGACCTCAGAGGCCGATCTGGTCGCCAAAGGTCACGCACTGCTGGAGCAGCATCAGCTGCAGGCGCTGCTGGTGACCCGCTCTGAAAAGGGCATGACGCTGATCACCCGTGATCTGCCTGAGCTGCATATTCCTACTGTGGCGCGTGAAGTGTATGACGTCACCGGTGCCGGTGATACCGTGATTTCAGCGCTGGCCACGGCGCTGGCGGCAGGCAGTGCGCTGCCACAGGCCTGTGCTATTGCCAATACCGCGGCCGGTGTGGTGGTGGGCAAACTCGGTACCTCCACTGTGTCGCGCATTGAGCTGATTGAAGCGCTGAATCTGACTCAGGGCGAGTCAGGTTTCGGTGTGGTCAGTGAAGATCAGCTGGCCTACGCCCTGGAGCAGGCCAAACTGCGCGGTGAGCGGGTGGTGATGACCAATGGCTGTTTCGATATTCTGCATGCAGGCCACGTCAGTTATCTCAAAGAGGCCCGCAAGCTGGGCGATCGCTTGATTGTGGCGGTAAATGATGATGACTCTGTCCGTCGCCTTAAGGGCGATGGCCGCCCGGTGAATCAGGTTGAGCGCCGCATGGCGGTGCTGGCCGGTTTGGCCGCGGTCGATTGGGTGGTCCCTTTCAGTGAGGATACGCCGCAGCGGATTATCGCGCGCTTGCTGCCGGATTTGCTGGTCAAAGGCGGTGACTATCGGGTCGATGAGATCGCCGGTGGCGCCGAAGTGATAGCGGCAGGCGGCGAAGTCAAAGTGCTTAACTTTGAAGACGGAATCTCGACCACAGCGATTATTCAAAACATCATGTCCCGTCAGTGATGTTGACCGGGGCGCTGCTGGCTGCGGGGCTTTGGCTGGGATTGGATGGAATGCCACTCCAGCCGGAGTGGTCAGCGCCCGCGCCCCGGGCACTTGTGTGCGAGCTGGATACGCTTACTTCCTGTCTGGCGCAATTACCTGCGTCTGCCCGCGTCTTGCTGTTATCCCCGAACGAAATACGCCATGCCCTTGGGGGGCGCAATGCCATGGCGTTGCCTATGCCAATGGCGCTGCCTGAGTCCCCAACAAAGGCTACGTCCCCTTTGGCGCGCCAGCGCGCCACTCAAATCGACAATGATCCCCAACCCGCCGGTGTGCCAGCGATTCGTGCGTCTCAAGGTGCTGATATTGCCGGCGTGGTGGTGCTGGATAAAGGCAGTGGGCCTGAATTTATTCAGACCATACTGGATGGCCGTGCAGTTCATCTGGATCTTGTGGACCAGCAGCAATTGTCGCTGTGGCATGAGCTGGGGCATCTGGCCATCTCCCGGCTGGACTATGGTCACCATTACTCGCCGAATCAACATGAGTCTTTGGCCGATCTGTATATGCTCTGGCTCAGTGCCCGGCTGGATGGCGACTTTCGCTTTGGTTGGCAGCAGTATCACAGACGCAATCTGGCGTTGATCAACGACCGCATTCATCTGAGCCACTGGAGCGTGCCTGTGCTGTATCGCGCCATGAGTCTGCTCAGCGTGGCGCAACTGGCGTCATTTACGGATTTTGCCGGGATAGTGTCAGCATTGGCACTTGAACCCGGCGGCGCAGGTTGGCTCAATGAGGACGATTTGGCGGAATATGCCAGCCTGGTACAACGTGTGTTTGGTCAGGGGGTTGTGCAGCCGCTGCCAGGTTATCTTTACTGGCGAAGGCCGCAATTGGGGATTTGGATGGGGCCGACGCTGACTCACTTATTGGGTGATGAAAGAGCAGCCCGGCTGATGGCCGGACATGCTCTTCAAATTGATTCTGACGTTTCAGTGGGGCCGCAATTGAATGTCAGGTGAGAAATTGATCTCCCCCTGCGCATCTATGGTTGCCACCTGCTGATTCAGCCGCGCGATAGCCATACATTCAGTCGAATACGCATTGCGGACAAACAACAACTCATAGCCGAGTTTGACCAGGCTATAAAACGCGAATTGTTGCGCCGGGTTTAATCTTTCCCAATGATCGATGGGCGCTTTTGTCGTGACTCTCCTGTCACCGGCATTCAATGGCTGGCTGTTTGCTGCTATTGATTGCATCTTACCTCCTGTAACTATGCCCCCGGGCGGGAAGGGCATGTTGCTTATTGCCACGTAAAATATAAAGTAATTGAATTATAAGTATTTATTTTATAGCTTGTTTTATTGTTATGGACTTATATAAGCAGTTGAATAACTAATGTTCAAGTGGAAAGTGGCTGGTGCTTATACAAATTGGTTCTATTGGCACGTTGGATGACAGGTATAAAAAAGCCGGCTTATGCCGGCTTTCGTAAAGAGACAGATTAATCTGCTTCTTTAAGGTTCTGGGTTAACTCAACGATTGCCTTCTTACCATCGCCGAACAGCATCAGGGTGTTGTCCATGGCAAACAGCGGGTTGGGCAAACCGGCAAAGCCTGGGCTGAGTGAGCGCTTAACCACTACCACTGTGCGGGCCTTGTCGACGTTCAGGATCGGCATGCCGTAAATCGGGCTGCCTTTGTCTTCCCGTGCCATGGGGTTGGTCACGTCGTTGGCGCCGATCACAATGGCGACGTCAGTCTGCTCAAACTGCGGGTTGATCTCGTCCATCTCCACCAGCTGCTCATAAGGCACTTCGGCTTCGGCCAGCAACACGTTCATGTGACCCGGCATACGACCGGCCACCGGATGAATGGCGTACTTCACGTCCGCACCACGGCTTTCCAGCACACTGGCCAGATCCCGCACCGCATGCTGGGCCTGCGCCATCGCCAGACCGTAACCGGGAACAATCACCACCCGCTCGGCGGTTTCCAGCAGCATGGCCACTTCCTCTGGTGAAGAGGCTTTCACCTTACCGGCATACACTTCATCGGCATCAACGATAGTGCCGCCTTCCGCCATCACCCCGAACAGCACGTTGAACAGCGAGCGGTTCATGGCTTTACACATGATCTGGGTGAGGATGATACCGGATGCGCCCACCAGCGAGCCGGAGACGATCAGCACAGTGTTGCCTGTGATAAAGCCTGTGGTTGCCGCGGCTATACCTGAGTAGGAGTTCAGCAGGGCAATGACCACCGGCATATCCGCGCCGCCAATAGGCACGACCAGGAAGATACCCAGCGCCAGCGCCACGGCCACCAGAATGTAGATGTTGGTGAGGTTGGCAGGTTCGGTCACCATCAACACACCAAGCACCACTGAGGCAATCAGCAATGCTGCGTTGATCACCTTGTTGCCAGGAACCCTGATGGGATTGCCGGAGATCAGCTCCTGCAGCTTGGCAAAGGCCACGAACGAGCCTGACAGGGTGACGCCACCAATCAGCACAGTGGCAGCGATGGAGATGAGTGCGACTGTGTGGGTGGCAGACTCAGGATCGATAAAGTTGGCCAGGGCGATAAACAGTGAGGCCCCACCACCAAAACCGTTGAGCAGCGCCACCATTTGCGGCATGGCGGTGACCTGAATTTTCACCGCCATAATGCCGCCGATCACCGAGCCCACCAGAATACCGGCGATGATCCACTCATAGCTGATGATGCTTCTGTCCAGCAGGGTGACCACCACGGCGATGAACATCCCCAGTGCTGACAGTTGGTTGCCGCGCACCGCGGTGCGTGGCTTGGTCAGACCCTTAATCCCCAGAATAAACAGACTGGCGGCAATCAGGTAAGCCAGATAAATAATTGTTGTACTCATATCGGCTTACTTCCTCTTGAACATGGCGAGCATGCGGTTGGTGACCAGATAGCCGCCGACTACGTTAATGGTGGCCAGCACCACAGCGACAAAGCCCAGAACGTTAACCCACCAGCCAGCGCCGCTGCCGGCTGCCAGCAGGGCACCGACCAGCGAAATACCAGAAATAGCGTTGGAGCCTGACATCAGCGGGGTGTGTAGGGTGGGCGGCACCTTGGTGATCAGTTCAACCCCGAGGAACACGGCGACCACGAACAGGGTCAGCAAAAGCAGCAGTGATATTGATTCCATTATTCTGTCTCCGTCTCAGTCGGGGCCTGAGTTTGTGGTGCGGCCAGCGCAGGCAGTCCCGCCAGTTCTCTCAGTCGGCTGTTGATCAACTCGCCGCCGTGGCAAACGACTGTGTCTTTGATGATTTCATCGTCGAAATTCAGTTGCAGCTTGCCGTCATTGTCCAGCAGCAGCTTGAGCAGGTTTTCCAGGTTGGTGCCGTACATCTGGCTGGCATGGGTGGCAGCAGTACCTGCGATGTTTTTCGGTCCCAAGATGGTGACGCCGTTATACAGCACCACTTCTCCGGCCTGGGTCAGCTCGCAGTTGCCGCCGGTTTCAGCGGCCAAATCCACAATCACAGTGCCCGGCTTCATGGCATCTACCATTTCCCGGGTCACCAGCACCGGCGCTTTACGGCCCGGAATTGCGGCGGTGGTGATCACCACATCCTGCTGCGCCAGTACGTTGGCCATAGCCTGCTGCTGACGGCGAATAAAGTCATCGCTCTGCTCAGCCGCATAACCGCCTTTGGTTTCAGTGTTTTCGGCCTCAATATCCAGTTCTACCGGTTTGGCACCCACAGACAGGATCTGTTCGCGGGCGGCCGGACGGATATCATAGGCTTCCACTACGGCACCCAGGCGTTTGGCGGTGGCGCAGGCCTGCAGACCGGCAACACCTACGCCCATGACGAAGGCGCGACAGGGCTTGAGGGTACCGGCGGCGGTCATCATCATAGGGAACAGGCGTGGGGCGTACTGGGCCGCCAGAATAACGGCTTTGTAACCGGCAATGGTGGCGATGGAGGACAGCACATCCATGCTTTGTGCCCGGGTGATCCGCGGGATCAGCTCCAGCGCTATGCTGGTCATGCCGGAGGCGGCAGTGCCGGCCAGTGCCTGATATTGCACCAGCGGATCCATCATACCGATAACCAGTTGTCCGGGGCGGCTGTGAGCGGTGACTTCGTCCAGTTGTTCACCTTTGGCGTTCACCAGCGTGATGATGTCTGCGTCTTTGAGCAGGGCACTGCGGTCTGTGACCAGGGTTGCCCCTGCATCAACATACTCCTGATCAGGATAACCGGCAGCGACACCTGCTCCGGCCTCGACGAGCACCTGTATTGGCTTTTTCATCAGTCGGGAAATATTGGCCGGGGTCAGCGCAACCCGGGTTTCCTGACTGACAGTTTCTTTGGGCAGACCTATCTTCAACGGGATAACCTCGCAATTCAGAAATTAATGGATGTGGCAGCAGTTCCCCGTGGCTGAAAACCGGGACGACGGGTTGACAACCTGGCAGCAAGTGCGGGGAGCTGACCGACACCTTCCTTGGGATATTGGTCACAGAAAGAATTGATATTGTGGCAAGCCTTTCTTTTTCCACAAGCATTTCCCGGTAACCTTGACACAAATTCACTCACCAAGAATGATTTGTTTGCACTAGGTCACAGATTTTGTAGCGCAAAAAATCTACATCGCATATACCAAACAGTAATAAAAGATTAAATTTTATTCTTTTTTGCCTGTGGTGAACCCAGATAAGCTGACGCCATTACAGTGTCACAGGACCGCGTTTACCATGTCGTTAAAGGAACTTTCTCAATTCAATGCCTTGCTCTCTGCCTCTCAGATGACGCAGTTGACGCAACTTGCCGCTGAACTCTCCCCGCTGCAACTGGCCTGGGTCAGTGGCTATCTTGCCGCATCTGCTGCGGGCATTGCCATCTCTTCGCCAGAGCAGCCACAGGCTCAGACACTAACAGTGCTGTACGGCAGTCAGACCGGTAACAGTCGGGGGATAGCCGAAACCCTGGCCCGTCAGGCTGCCGAGGCGGGCTGGCAGGTCAGCCTCAGTGCTACCGGCGATTTCAAACCCAAGCAACTGAAAGATGTTGGTTTGCTGGCGCTGGTGGTCTCCACCCATGGCGAGGGGGAAGCGCCGGATGATGCCATTGAGCTGCATCAGTTTCTGGCCTCGAAACGGGCGCCAGGGCTTGAGCAACTCCATTATGCTGTGCTGGCGCTGGGGGATTCCAGCTATGAATTCTTCTGTCAGACAGGCAAAGACTTTGATGAGCGGCTGGCTGCCCTGGGGGCGAAGCCACTGCTGCCGCGGGTGGATTGTGATGTGGACTATGAGGCTGCGGCTGCGGACTGGCAAAGCCGGTTGCTGCAGGCGTTGGCGCCGCATCAGACGAGCATTGCATCCGCTCAGGCAAGCCTGACATTGGCACAGACCCAGACTTCAGCCTACAGCAAACAGCAGCCATACAGTGCTCAGGTGCTGGTAAGCCAGAAAATCACCGGCCGCGATTCCGCCAAGGACATACGTCATGTGGAGATAGATCTGGCGGACTCAGGCCTGAGCTATCAACCCGGAGATGCGCTGGGCGTGTGGTTTGACAATCAGCCTGAGCTGGTTGATGAGTTGCTGGCGTTGCTGGCGTTGGATGCGCAGGCACAGGTTGAGATTAAAGGCGTCAGCCAGTCGCTGCGTCAGGCTCTGCAGAGTGACAGGGAGCTGACCCAGCTCAGCCCTGCCTTAGTGCAGGCGTGGGCAGAGCTTTGTGGTGATGAGTCATTGCGCGCTGTCGCGGCGAACAAAGATGCGGTCAGAGAGTTTATTCAGCAGCATCAACTGGTGTCACTGGCTCAGCGCTGGCCTGTGTCTTTAAGCGCGCAGGCGCTGGTGGACTTGCTCAGACCACTGACCCCTAGACTGTATTCGATTGCATCCAGTCAGGCCGAGGTTGACAGTGAAGTACACCTGACGGTGGCGCTGGTGGCGCAGCAGCAGTACGGTCAGCTGCGATTTGGCGGGGCGTCAGCTTATTTGGCCCGTGCCCAGGAAGGGCAGAGTGTCAGGGTGTTTGTTGAGCCCAACAAACATTTCCGCCTGCCTGATAATCCGCAAACCCCTGTGGTGATGATTGGGCCGGGTACTGGCGTGGCACCTTTCAGGGCGTTTTTGCAACAACGCGAGGCCGATGGCCTGAAGGGCAATACTTGGCTGTTTTTCGGTAATCCGCATTTTGAACAGGATTTCCTGTACCAGACCGAATGGCAGCAGTACCTCAAATCCGGCGTGCTGGAACGGCTTGATGTGGCCTTCTCCCGGGATCAGGCTGACAAAGTTTATGTGCAGCATCGCATTCGTGAGCAGGGCGCGCTGTTGTGGCAATGGCTGGAGCGTGGCGCACATATCTATGTGTGTGGCGACGCCAATCGCATGGCCAAAGATGTGCAGCAGGCGCTGCAGGAGGTGGTTATCACCCATGGCGGCAAAACCGAGGCAGACGCGCAGGCTTATCTGGAGTCACTGCGCGCAGACAAGCGCCTGCAAAAAGACGTGTATTAAGCAGCAAAACAACAGTATATATCGGTCGCGGCCAGCGCGGCGACCCAGTGAGCAGGGGCATCAGCCATGAGTGAGCAGAAGTTAGCAGTCAACGAATACCTCAAGACCGACAGTGATTATCTGCGCGGTACCATCAAGGAAGGACTGGCCAGTCAGGTGACCGGCGCGTTCAGCGATGGCGATCAGCAATTGATTAAATTCCACGGATTTTATCAGCAGGATGACAGGGACCTGCGTAATGAGCGTAAGGCGCAAAAGCTCGAGCCGCTGTACTCATTTATGCTCAGGGCCCGGGTGCCGGGCGGGGTCTGCAGCCCTGAGCAATGGCTGGGGGTGGATAAGATTGCCAGCGAGCTGACCAGCTCTCATTCCATTCGCCTGACGACCCGCCAGACTTTTCAGTATCACGGTATCCCCAAGCGCAACCTGAAAACCATCATTCAGGGGCTGGACAGGGAGGCGCTGGACTCTATCGCCGCCTGCGGAGATGTGAACCGTAATGTCATGTGTAACCCCAATCCGGTGGAGTCAAGGCTGCACGCTCAGGCGTTTGAGTGGGCCAAGAAGCTGTCAGATCATCTGCTGCCCCACACCCGCGCGTATGCGGAGATCTGGCTGGATGAAGAAAAGCTGCTGTCGACCGAGGAAGAGGTCGAGCCTGTCTACGGTAAAACCTATCTGCCGCGCAAGTTCAAAATGGCGGTGGCGGTGCCGCCGGATAACGATGTGGATGTGTATACCAATGATCTGGGCTTTATCGCAGTGGCTGATAACGGTGAGCTGGTGGGTTTTAATCTGGTGGCCGGTGGCGGCATGGGCTCAACCCATGGTGAGGTGGAAACCTTCCCCCGTCTTGCTGATGATTTTGGCTTTATTAAAGCCGAAGACACCCTTAAATTCGCCGAGGCGGTGATGACGGTCCAGCGCGACTGGGGTAACCGGGTCAACCGTAAACGCTCGCGCCTGAAATACACCATAGTGGATCATGGCTTTGAGGCTTTTAAGGCGGAAGTGGAAAAACGTGCCGGCGTGGCGTTTGAACCTGTCCGGGAGGTCACTATCGGCGATCGTGGTGACAGGTATGGCTGGGTCAAGGGGGTGGATGACAAGTGGCACCTGACGCTATTTATCGAAGGCGGGCGGATTAAGGACTACCCGGGCAAGCCACTGCAAACCGGGATGCGCGAACTGGCCAGGGTTCACAAAGGCGATTTCCGCATGACCTCCAACCAGAACATCATCATTGCCGGAGTGGATGAGCAGGATAAAGCACAGATCGAGTCGATTGCTGCCGCCCACGGCCTGCTGGTGAATGTCAGCCCCAGCCGTGGTCACTCAATAGCCTGTGTGGCGCTGCCAACCTGTCCGCTGGCAATGGCTGAGGCCGAACGTTACTTCCCCGAATTTATGGACAGAATTGATGAGCTGCAGGCCAAACACGGCATTGCCGATCAGCCCATAGTAGTGCGCATGACCGGCTGCCCCAATGGCTGTGCCCGGCCGTTTGCGGCTGAGATTGGTTTGGTGGGTAAAGCGCCGGGTCGCTACAACCTGTACCTGGGGGCCAATTTCGAGGGCACCCGTCTGAATAAAATGGTGCGCGAGAATATTCAGGAAACTGAGATCCTGGCGGCTCTGGATACCCTGTTTGCGGCTTATGCCGACAAGCGGGAAGCGACAGAATCTTTTGGTGATTACTGTGTGCGCAGTGGTGTGGTCAAACCTGTTATTGATGCTGCGAGGGACTTCCATGGCTGATATTCACTATCCTGACAGCCCCTTTACGGCGCAGCAGTTGGCTGCTGTGCTGGAGGGGGGCGATCACCGCGCGCTGCTGGCTCAGGTCAATGACTACCTGGCGGCGCTGAATGCGTCGCAGCGCATCGCCTGGGCACTGGACTTTCTCCCAGGTAACCATGCCGTGTCTTCCAGCTTTGGCATTCAGGGGGCACTGATGTTGCACCTGATGATACAGCAGCGCCCGGAGATGCCTGTCATTCTGACGGATACCGGTTATCTGTTCCCCGAGACCTACCAATTTATTGATGAGCTGGCACAGAGACTGACATTGAATTTGAAGGTGTACCGCGCTGCTATGTCGCCAGCCTGGCAGGAAGCCAGATTCGGCAAATTGTGGGAGCAGGGGCTGGATGGGCTGGAGCGATATAATCGGCTGAACAAGCTTGAACCCATGCAGCTGGCGCTGCAGGAGCTTGAGGTGGGCACTTGGTTTGCCGGGCTGCGCCGCAGTCAGTCCTCTACCCGGGAGGCGTTGCCTGTACTTGGGCTGCAATCCGGTCGCTTTAAGATGTTGCCTGTGATTGATTGGAACAATAAACAGGTACATGAATACCTGACAGAGCATGACCTGCCATATCACCCCTTGTGGGAGCAGGGCTATGTGTCAGTGGGAGATACTCATTCAACCCGGCCGTTGGAGTTGGGGATGAGTGAAGAGGATACGCGTTTTAACGGCCTGAAACGCGAATGTGGATTGCACTTTGATATCTGATGGCTATACAGAAAAAGTATGATTTTCTGATGGTTGCAAACAGTTAAGGTCAATTTTTTACGGGTGTGGATAAAAATCCTGTGCTGTGTGAACGCCTGGTTAAATGTAATTAATCTTTATAATATAGTAAGTTAGTTGTGTTAATCTCAGCGTCATTCATACTTTTGTACATTTTTACTAACATGGTTATACACAGGTTTCAAGATTGTTGTATAGTCATAACTCCCGTAGATGGTTTGGTAAACAGATGCTGGGTCCTCAGTTGAGTGTTCTCGCTGGCGCAACCCAACAGGAGGCTTCCGACCTGTTTTAGGTGACCGGTTTGGTGACCACAGGTTCTCCTCCGGATTCAGGGATGAATCCTTGCAGATGTTTACAAAGCCACAGCTGCATTATGCAGCTTCTTGATTGGTTGGACTTGCTGGCGCATGGCAAACTAATCAAAGCAAACTTCCCCGGACAGTGATCGTCACCACTGTCCGGGGAGGATGCCAGTATCCACGTCATTCGTTGCCGCTTTATCCAATCCTGTCAATTTTCAAAAGTGCTTGTAAAACAAAAGATAACTCCTTATCTAGGACCGATCTTTGTTGACCTTATGTTGTGCTTGCAACTAATCTGATGGTTCCATCAACACAAGAATAACAATGGAAGGTTCCCGATGGTTTTTGATACGGCATCTCATCTGGATACCAGCAGGTATCAGACACTGCCTCATTTGTTGGAGACAGCAATCACCCGGTTTGCGGATAAACCAGCGTACGCCTGTTTGGGGAAAGCACTTTCTTTCAACGAGATAGACAGTTTATCGCGGAATTTTGCGGCTTACCTGCAGCATTCCGGCCTGCAGGCTGGCGACCGCGTCGCCATTCAACTGCCCAATTTGACTCAATTTGTCATTGCAGCTTACGGCGTGCTGCGCGCCGGTATGGTGCTGGTCAACACCAACCCCTTGTATACCGAGCGTGAGCTTATCCATCAATTCAATGACAGTGGTGCCAAAGCATTGGTGGTGCTGTCAGATTTGTTGCCAACGCTGGCCAAAGTGGTCAAAACCACACCGGTTGATCTGGTGATCTCTACCCATGCACTGGATCTGATTGATCCTCAGCCACAGCCTAAAACCGGGCTGAATAATGTGCCATTTTTAAAGGCGCTGGAGATCGGCAGTGGTCAAACGCTTGAGCCTGTGGCATTGACTCAGGATTCATTGGCTGCGCTGCAGTACACCGGCGGTACTACCGGCCTTTCCAAAGGGGCAATGCTCAGCCATGGCAACCTGATAGCCAATGCCCTGCAGTGTAAATCCAGACTGGGTAATAAATTGGTGGAAGGAGAGGAGATCTTTGTCGCGCCTTTGCCTATCTATCACATCTACGCTTTCCTGGTGAATCTGGTGCTGTATTTTGAAAGCGGTGGTTGCTCGGTACTTATTCCCAATCCCAGAGATATTCCCGGGATGATAAAGACCCTGAGCAAGTACCCATTTACCGGCTTTGCCGGACTCAATACTCTGTTTATCGGTTTGTGTTATCAGCCGGATTTCCAGAAGCTGGATTTCAGTCACCTGAAAGTGACCATATCCGGTGGCACAGCGCTGACTGAAGCCGCCTCGGATCTCTGGCGGCAAACCACAGGTTGTACCATCAGTGAAGGTTACGGATTATCTGAGACTTCACCTGTGGTATCGCTCAATTGTCCCGGCAAAGAAATGTTGGGCACCATTGGCATGCCGGTTCTGGGGACTGAAGTGAAGATTCTGGATGACAGCGATCAGGAAGTGCCTTTGGGGGAAGTTGGGGAACTGGCTGTACGTGGCCCGCAGGTGATGTCCGGATATTGGCAAAAGCCTCAGGAAACGGCCAATGTGTTCACTGCGGACGGCTTTTTCAAAACCGGGGATATTGCCATTGCACTGGAAAATGGTATGCACCGGATTGTCGATCGTAAAAAAGACATGGTGAATGTCTCCGGATTCAATGTGTATCCCAATGAAGTGGAGAATGTTCTGGCTGCGCATTCCGCAGTGATGGAGTGCGCGGTGATAGGTGTAGCTGACGAGCGCACCGGTGAAGCCGTGAAGGCGGTGATAGTACTGACTCAGGATACTCCGCCATCTGATGCAATAAGAGAGTCCATTGTCGCCCATTGCCGCGGGCAGCTGACCGGTTATAAAGTGCCCCGGCACATTGAGTTTGTCGCGCAATTACCAAAAAGTACCGTGGGTAAAATCCTGCGTCGGGAATTGCGTCACTCCTGATATGATAGCCACGTTAAAACAGCGGGAATTTTCCCGCTGTTTTTGTTTACTGCCCGGTCGGTCGCTTTAGCTGGTTAGTGCACCCTTCTTGGGCTCGTTTCAGGTTGCATTGCACCTGCAGGTTATTATTTGGAACTATGAACTTTACCGGACTGTTTAAAACCGCCGGATGGCGAATTGTGCTGCAACTGATCGCCGCCGCCAGCCTGTTGCTGCTGTTGGATCCGCTGAGGCAACTGACGGCTCCTTATCCTGAATTATTGTTGCTGGCCCCTTATGTGTTGATGCTGCTGGCATTGTTGCTCAGTCAGCTGTTCAATCAACAACGCACCGGCTTTTTGGTGGTGCTGACCTTACTGGCTTACATCACGGTTCAGTTTAAACTGCAGCAGCCATTGACCGGGGTTGAAACCCGGCTTATTTACTATCTGCTCACGCTGCTGATGCCGATCAATCTGTTGTTGGTACTGGCGATGCCGGCAAGACGCTTATTGTCGCCCGGAGGCGCAGGATTTTTACTGTGGATTGTCTTGCAGCTGGCTCTGGCAAGCTGGTTGACGCAGGCCATTGATGCCGGGCAGCTGCAGGAGTGGCAGCAGAGTTATCTGATTATTCTGCCGCAGATCAGCGCGACTATGCCTTTGCTGTTACTGCTGCTTGGACTGGTGGCTTTGTGTGGTGCGGCGCTGGTGATGAGTTATCGCAATCTGGGAGAAGACATGGCAGCGCTGACTTGCCTGATTGCGCTGATGATTACGCTGACCCGATTGCAGGAGCCAATGATCTCCTCGCTGGCATTTGCGCTCTGTGGCCTGCTGCTGATCATCAATCTTATCTATCGCAGCCACGAGCTGGCATTCATTGATTCGCTGACGCAAATTCCCGGACGGCGGGCGCTGGAGAATGAAATGAAGCATCTGGGCCGCCATTATGCGCTGGCGATGATGGATGTGGACCACTTCAAGAAATTCAACGACACCTATGGGCACCGGATGGGGGATGATGTACTGCGATTGATGGGCAAGTTGCTTATCCGTTATGCCGGTCGCGCCAAGGTCTATCGCTATGGCGGTGAGGAATTTACCATGCTGTTCAAGGGCAAGGATGCGCGCCAGTGTGAGGCCCAGCTAAATGAATTTCGCGAAGCAGTGGCGGCTTATCCTTTGGCGATCCGTGATGAAGACCGGGAGAAGGATGACGACAAGGGCAAACGGCAGCGGGGCAGCAAGTCAAAGGTGAAGACAGTCACAGTGACTATCAGCATAGGAGTGGCGGATCACGCTGATGGAAAAAGCCCATCTGACGTGATGAAAGTGGCCGATGAGCTGCTTTACAAGGCCAAGAAAGCGGGCCGAAACTGCGTGGTGACCCGCTAGCGAACATGAATTGCAGCGCCTGTAAACTCAGGCGCGTTGTAAACGCAGCTGATACCCCGATCAGCGCTCCCCGGACATGTCCAGCTGATAGACGGCGAATCCGGATTTATCAGCTTCCAGTCTGGTCATGCTCCGGCGGCTTTGCTGCTGCACAAATTCTGCAGCGCGGGCATTGTCCGCCGTAGTCACTTCGACCTTGAGCGAAGGATTGTCAATGTTGATAAATCCCCAGTTGTGGTCAGCTCTCGGGTTCACTTCACCATACTGATTGCTCTGGGCTTTGATGTAGTTTGCCAGCACGTCGCGGTTATTATCGGGCAGCTCCATGACCACATGGGTCGGCCCTGTGCCGGCAAACTGACCACCGTAAGCCCGGTAGTTGTTGGTGGCCACGATAAATTCACTGGCGGCAAACGCCTGGCCACTGATTATTTGTCCATCATCCGTGGTATAGCTCAGGCTGCTGATCCGGCTGGCATCCGGGTTCACCGGGTGGCACTTATCATCAAATTTACTGGGCTCAGTGACATCAATCCGATAGCTGACGCCGTCAATCACATCAAAGTTATAGGTTGGATGACTGTGATTAATCAGCCGTTGCGGCTGACTGCTGTTGCGGTCAATCCAATTGAACTGATTGGCACTGCATTCCAGCCAATCCTTCAGCTCTGCACCTGTCACTTTTACAGCCACCAGCGTGTTGGGATAGAGATAAAGATCGGCGGCGTGCCGGTATTTCAGTTCTCCGGCATCCACTGTCACATATTGGGCGGCATCCGCTGCCGTCTTATGGCGCCCTCCGGCTTTGAAAGGTGCGGCGGCCGACAGAACCGGAAGTCCTGCCAATGCACGGCGTTCATTGTCCGGCAATGCTGCAATGGCCTGTTTAACCCGGGCAATCTGGGCATCGGCAACTATCTGCACGCTGGGATCATCCTGCAATAATGCCAGATAGCTGTATACAGGACTGCTGGCCCTGCCAATAGGGGTATCGACAAAGGCAAGCGTTTGCCTGTGTTCATCGGCAACGCTGGCATGAATATGGGGTGATGCCTCAACCAAAGGGCGTTTCTCCGTATTGTCGAAAATTGCTCTGGTCTGGCTGCTGGCTTCGGTCACCTGCCATTTACCGTCAACCTGTGTCAGGTCAAGATCCACCATGCCCAGATTATCGCCCCAGCGACCAGGCATGACGGCCGGAACGCCATTGAGCAAACCTTTGTTGATATCGGTATTGGGTAATGAGGCGTAGTCGGGGTGCGGAAATACCGCGTGGCTGTGGCCAAACAAAATGACGTTTATGTCCTGTACCTGACTCAGTGCGTAACTGGCATTCTCAGCATTTGGGTCATTGGGCGCAGTGGAAGAGCCTATGCCTGAATGAGGAATGGCTATCACGATATCTGCGCCGGCCTGCTTCATCTGTGGCACATAGCGCCTGGCAGAGTCGACAATGCCGGTGGCATAGACCTTACCGTGCAGATTAGCCCTGTCCCACTGTGCTATCTGAGGCGGAACGAAGCCGATATAGCCGATATGCAGTGTATGTTGATTACCCAAAGTATCAGTGACTTGCGTGGGTTTAATTATCCATGGCTGAAACAGTGGCCGGTGTTTTTTCACCCCAGGCCAGCAGTCATCAACTGCGCAATACACATTGGCACTGATATAGGGAAAATTCGCTCCGGCGGTGGCTTGCCTGAGAAATGCCAGGCCATAGTTGAATTCATGGTTGCCAATATTGCCGACAGTATAGTCAAGGGTATTCATGGCTTTGTAGGCCGGGTGATGTTGCCAGTCGCTGAGCGGCAGCGAGGCAATATAGTCGCCCATAGGGCTACCCTGCAGCAAATCGCCATTATCAACCAGTACATGATTGACCTTTTCGGCTCGGGCTGCCTGGATCACCGATGTCACGCGGGCAAGACCAATAGTCGGATCCGATTTGCCTTTGAAATAATCAAAATCCATCAGATTCATATGCAGATCTGAGGTTTCCAGTATCCTCAGTTCTACGTGTGGATTTGCTGTGTGCTGATGAGTGCTGCATCCCGCTGCCAACATCGCCGTGAATATCGCAGTCGCCGCTATGCTCTGCTTCCCTGTTACTGCTGTCATCCTGTTTTCCCTGCTGTCAGTCTGTGCGCATTATAGGCAGCGGAGCTGGCGGATTGAAGGTCGGAGAAGCACTGAACTGTTACCTGACATTTCTGTTTTCCTTCGATATCGGGCAGGAGGTGGTTCTACTCATTTCTGGGTCTGCTCAGAATAACCAGCTCAAAGTACTTGTAGCGGGTCGCCAGAGATTTCTTTAAAACCAGATAGCTGATCCAGAAGTTGACAGGCCAAACGGCGATAGTGAATATCCATTGCAGAGAGCTTTCCGGTACGCCAAACAGCGCAAGAACGAAGAGAAAGACAAAGGCGAATGGAACACCTGCTACAACTCCAATCGCTATGGTCCAGAGGGTGTAATGTAACCAAACCCTTAAGGCAACATGGGAAGGATAGGCTGACTTAAAAAAGCCGGAGTCCATAAACTCTTCATTAAATGCCTTGGGCTTGGACATGCGCATTGCAATCTCTTGCTGGAGCTCATTTGTTCTGTCAGGAAAGGCATCTTTGTCAATGCCACGAAGTGCCTGATTCAGCTCCTCGACCGAATAGTTGGAGTAATCGGGCCTCGGCATTTCAACTCGTTCCGGGTCTCGTGCAGCCAATTCTTGCCCAATCAGTTCGGCGCGTTCCGGATAAGCTTCCTTATCGATAGCATCCAGAGCTTCCTGCAGATCAGTAATAGAGTATTCAGCGTAGTTTGGGTGTTCCATCCCTATGGCTTCCGTAAATAACACATAGGAGCAACGATGGCACAGTGAATGTCCGGTGACAATAAGTTACAGCTGACATCCTTGCTGCTACTGGTTCTCATAGCTTTGGCATACCCCTCACTACCATTTCCCATCCTTTTGGATGAATTTTGAACTACCCTCTTGTTCTCATTGACTACAAATGTAATTTTAAATTTGGATTACGTTTGTAGGCAAAGACCTGTTAACGCATAAGAGTTGCTGCCGTCTAATGGCTGAATGAGGGACAGGATGAACGAGATAAGCAATGCAGAGCTGGTGGTGCTGAACCTGCTGTGGCAACGGGGTACATTAACCTCTACTCAAGCGGTTGAGGCGCTGCAGCAAACGGATGCAGGCAAAGACTGGCATGAAAAGACCATCAAGACACTGCTGAGCCGTCTGGTAAAAAAACAGGCTATAGGGTTTGAAAAGCAGGGACGGGGTTACTGTTATTTTCCTCTGATGGAGCAGGAGCGTTATCAACGACAGGCCTGCCAGTCTTTTATCGACAGGCTGTTCAGCGGTCGATTGGCGCCTTTGGTGGCAGGATTTGCCAAAGATCACACCCTGACGGCAGAAGATGCTGCTGAGCTGCAAAAGCTGTTGGATGATTGGAAGGATAATAACTCATGATGGCATTGTTGACTGCTCAGTTTATTGGTCTGACTCTGGTTTGTGTGTTGTTGCTTATCTCCAGTCAATACCGGGCAGACTACGGTGCCAATATGGCCTATCTATGCTGGTGGCTGGTGCCATTGCAGTTGCTGGCAGGCTTGCTGGTTGCTCTGGTGCCATCCTGGTTTGCTGTCACTGAAACTCCGTTGCTGGCTGCCAAAATCAGCTACTACAGCGTAAAAGTTACTGCCGGAGAGGATGTTGGCTTCTCCTGGTTTTGGCCCTCATTGTTATTGGTATGGCTCGGCGGCGCCGCGCTGATGTGGGCAGCAGCCTCGGTACAATGGCTCAGGATCAGGAATCTGTTGGCTGGTGGTCAGGCTGTTGAACTTGCGTCCAGTCCGCTTGCAGCGTATCTGGTGGATACCGACTCCGCTATGTTGGCAGGTGTGCGCAATCCCATTTTGCTGTTGCCACGGACTTTTCCAACTCTGTCAGCGTTTGAGCAACAAAGTATTGTCAGTCATGAACTGGTGCACTGGCGCCGCCGGGATATTCCCATCAACCTTATCGCCTGGGGCTTGCTGAGCCTGTGTTGGTTTAATCCCATCTGTCACCTTGCATATCGCCGATTCCGTCAAGAGCAGGAACTTGCCTGTGACGCCAGCGTTTGCCGAAATTTTAATAACGATCAACGTATTGCCTATGGCCGTTTGTTGTTGGCTCAGGCTCAATCCAGACCGCTGGCCATGCTGGCGACCCAAAGCAGCAACAAACACACACTCAAGGAGAGAATCATGCAGCTTAACAACCACAAGATGACCGGCAAGAGTTTGATTTTGGTGTTGGCACTGATGAGCCTGATGGCGGCGATTGCACTGATGAGCAGTCAGCAGTTGATCGCCGGGGAGAGCAAGCCGACTGAGCATCCAAACCCAACCGCACGCATTGAGCCTGTCTATCCAGCCAAGGCCGCGGAAGAGAGGTTGGAAGGTTATGTGCAGCTGGCTTTTGATATTACGCCTGCGGGTAAAGTGGAGAACATCAGCGTGCTGAAGTCGTTGCCAAAAGGTGTATTTGACCAGTCGGCGGTCGAGGCGCTGGCGCAGTGGCAGTACGAGGCCAGTAGTGATGGCGCGTCAGGCAGTAAGGTACAGCTGGATTATCTGCTCGCGCCTGCGGATGAAGTTGAGCGCATTTCGGTTACCGCCAAGTGATTATCGATGAAATATTTGGCATTGCTGATTGCCCTTGGATTATCCGGCTGCTGCGCAACACCTGTGGTGTATCTGCAGTACGGTGATAACCCCGGGTTGGCTGATGAAGTAAAACAGCGGCTGGAAACCCGGGGAGTGGATGTACAGCTGCTGGAATCCCCTTTGCCATACAGTACTGCCAAGGCTGAGCTGCTGATCCATCCTTTGCTAAATGGCGGTGACTTGCTTGAATTGGTGAAACAGAGCCTGCAGGAAGCGGGCCTGGCAGATATCTCGGTAAACGACTTCAATCACTCCAAGCATTTTTATACGCCGGGCCATCTCGGGATTTATCTGCCCAGACAGCAAACCCGTTTACCTGTGGTGATGCAGACCCGGGATTGTGGCGAGATCCATGCAACGCTTGAGCGCTTGAGTGATACCCAGGTTATCTTGGAGATGGCGGCGCAGCCCCAGGATATCTCCATACAGGGCACTTATGTAATGACAGGAGATAAGGGAGTGTTAACCCTGGGGGAAGTCAGATATGCCTTTACCCTGATGGAAATTGAAGTGGACACCTTGTTTGGTTTGCGACCGGCTGACCTGATCCTATTGGAGTCCGGCTCGCCGCGGCGTCAGGCCTTTGACCAGTGTGAATTTATCACAGTGTACGGCGGCTAAAAATCGAATAGAGATGGCTTCAGCTGAAGTGCTGCAACACCTGAATGCAACAGCACGCTGACCGTTCACAGAGAACCTGCGTATCGCCGTGAGCCTGCTCTGGGGGAAAAGGCTGACCACAGACTGCGGCCGCTGTGTGGGCAGTGATATCGCCTTTTGGCTCAGTCAGGAGTTTAAGGTGCAGGCCTTTGATATTGAGCCGGAAGCCTTTGCCTGTTGTA